>NZ_JBHWJJ010000095.1:0-20367 GCF_042732005.1 Streptomyces sp. NPDC059851
CGACCACCAGCAGGGGCTGCATCTGCAACCACTGCTCGACCATGTTGAAGCCGACCGAGGCCAGGAAGGCCAGGGTGAAGGCGGTCAGAGCGCAGCCGACCCGGACCCGCGGCTGCGGCGGCTCGCCCTTTCCGACCCGGAGTCGACGCCCGATCTGGTCGAGGGGTTCAGCCGGGACGATTCGGAAGAGGTGCGGCGGGACGTGGCGGAGGACCCGCGGCTCGCGTCCGCCACAGCAGTACGGCTCCTCGGCGACACGGACGCGAGCGTGCGGGCCGGGGCGGCCCGGAACCCGGCAGTTCCGCCCGACGTGCTGATGCGCCTCCTGACGGACCCCGTGACCGCCCGCGACGCCTCGGGCAACCCGGCCCTGCCCCTCCCCGTCCTACACCGCATGGTCGAACTCCTGGAAAGGGAGGCCGAGCAGTCAAACGACATCCACACCCGGTCGCTGAACCGGTCAGAGCGGCACTCCGGTCCCGCGCCGGTCCGAGCGGAACAGCGGCTGGAGCATGCCGTGCCCGGTCGGCGGGACGAGGGGTCAGTCCTTCAGCCGAAGGATGCCGTGTGACAAGCCGGACGATAGGATGAAAACGGCATCAGGCCTCACGGTATGCGCCGATAGCCATACGGAACGGCGTGGCGTGTGTGGGGCGATGTGCGCACGGCGTAACGGTGCGAGACCTTCCCCCTCGGAGTCCTGTGCGGCCGCTGCCGCGGGTACCGGAGCCGTCACGCCCCACGGGCCGCACCGTCAGCGTCCAAGGCAGGTCGAATGATGAACCGGACACGTCGTCTTGCAGCATCCACGCTCCTGGTGGCCCCTGCGCTCGCGGTGGGCCCCGCCGTTGCCGCGCACGCCTCGACCACGGTCGCGCCCGGGGTCGTGGCCGTCGCGACGTGCAAAGTCGAAGCTGACTCGAGCGGCAAGTACCACCTGTGGGGTGAGGGATTCCCCAGCGGGACGGTGACCTACACCGGATCCGCCTCGGGCACCGTCCCCGTCAAGGCGGGAAGGTTCGACGTCGGCGGTCTCAGCGGGAGCAAGTACGTAGTCAAGGCGGCCGACGGGACCACCGTCAACTGCACCGTGATCAGCCACTGAGGGCCAGCCGTCTGCGTCGCGGTCGCAGCCCCTGCGACTGCCGAAGGACCATGTCAATGTCAAGGACCAGGTCAGAGGCGACGTCCTCTGACCTGGTCCCGCCAGGTTCACCTACATCTTCAGGGATATCAGGTACTTCTTCAGGGATCTCAGGGATCAGGGAAGGGTCCAGATCTGCGTCGTCATGAGGTAGAAGACGGCGGCCCAGAACACCGTGGCCGCGGCGACGATCCCGAGGCCGATGCGGTTGTTCTTCGCCCGCGGCTCGTCCGGGGGCGGTCGTAGCCACCGCTTGAGCAGCGGGTTCACGTAATAGGGCATCGTGAGGAAGGTCATGAGCAAGCTGGAGAGCAGGTTGCCGACCAGCATTCCCAGCCAGAGCGGCATGTGCAGCGGAGACATGGCGAGCGTCAGGAACACGACGGTCGGGTAGAGGCCGACCCAGACGGCGATGGCGGTCTTCGTCTCGGAGGGCGCCGACGCTGCTGTGCCGTTCTCCTCGAAGGCGAACCAACTGCCGAACGAGTTGTCGACCGTGCTCAGCTTGAAGTCGTTGAATTCCTTGCCCTCGGCGAGGACTTCCTGCCGTGCGGCCGAGGTCAGCCAGGCGTCGAGGTGCTGGGCGCTGTCGAAACGGTAAAGCGTCGTCCATTCGTCCTGTAGCCCGTCGATCGGCCGGAACAATTCGGTGCCGCGAAAGCCCTCGAACTTGCTCTCCTCTTCGGTCATGCGACGTTGCCACGCGAGGAAGGCGTCCACGCGGTCCGGTTGGACGCGGTGGGTGATCACCACGGTAACCAGCGGATCCGGGGCTTTGGTGTGGCCGCTGAGGACCCGTTGGGTTCCCGGGCCGTCGAGGTAGGTGTCGCCGACCTCCAGGAGCCGCTGTCGGGTCGCACTGTTGATCCACGCCTGGAGGTGGGGTATCGAGTCGAACCGGTAGACGATGACCCATTCGGGTTGCAGGGACGTCGGTCGGGAGACTTCGACGCCGAGGTATCCGGGGTAGTCGGCTGCGGCGGCGTTGACCTCGTCCTGCCAGGTCTCGTATTCACGCTCCCGGCCGGGCAGGACCCGCTGGCCGATGATGGCCGTCGCCGCGGCGTCTTCGTGCTTGTCGGTGTCCATGGCTCAGGCCTTGGAAACGGGCCGCTTCTCATTGAGCCGGCTGTAGATCCGTTCGGGAGTCAGGGGCAGCGCACGGTAGCGGATGCCCGTGGCGTCGTGGAGCGCGTTCGCCAGTGCGGGCGCCACCGGGTTGATGCTGCACTCCGCCATCCCCTTCGACCGCAGGGGTCCGACCGAGTCCGCCGAGTCCACGAGGAGCACCTCGGTGCGCGGGACGTCGGCGTAGGCGGGGATGCGGTAGTTGCGGAGGTTCGGGTTGACCACGGCCCCGTCCGCGTCGACCTGGAAGTTCTCGGTCAGCGCGAAGCCGATGCCCTGGGCGACGGCGCCCTCCACCTGTCCCCGGACCTGCTGGGGGTTGATGACCACGCCCGCGTCGGTCGCCTGGACGCTGTACAGGATGCGTATCTCTCCCGTCACCCGGTGGACGGCGATCCGGAACCCCTGGGTATTGGAGGTGACGCTGCGGGGCGAGCCGTAGGCCTTGCGGGCCGCGGTGAAGCGGATCCCGCGGGCTCGGGCCAGTGCGACGAGCTCGGCCAGGGACACGCGCCGGTCGCCGCAGGTGACGCCGTCGTCGTCCATGGAGCACATCACGAGGTGGACGCCCGTGTGGGCGGCGGCGAACTCCAGGATGCGGTCACGTACGGCGTTGGACGCCCGCAGCACCGCGTTGCCCGACACGAACAGACCTGCGCTCGCGAAGGCGCCGGTGTCGAATCCGGTGCGGTCGGTGTCGGCCTGCACCAGGCGGATCCGGGACGGCGTGGTGCCCAGTTGGCCGGCCGCGATCTGGACGTGGGCGGTCGAGGTGCCCTCGCCGAACTCGGCGGTGCCGACGGCCACTTCGTAGATGAGGTCGTCGCCGAGCGTGACCCAGGCCTCGGAGATGTGTTCGGTCGGGGGTGCGGTCTCGTGCAGGGAGCTCGCGACGCCGGACCCGATGAGCCACCCCGGGCCCAGGTCCGGCTCCTCCGGCTCCTCCGCCGAACGGGCCATGGCCCTGTCCACCAGGTCGATGCACGTGGCCAGTCCGTCCTCCGTGAAGGTCACGTCGTCCGGGCCGTCGTGCATGGCGATGAGGGGGTCACCCGGCCGCACGATGTTGCGTCGCCGTAGTTCGAGCGGGTCCATGTGCAGGGCGACCGCGAGCTCGTGCATGGCGGACTCCACGGCGAACGCCGGCTGCGTCATCCCGTAGCCCCGTAGCGCCCCGCTCGGCACGGTGTTGGTGTACACCGAGTACGCGTCGTACTGCTTGTTGGGGCAGCGGTAGATCATGACTGCGGCGCCACCGGCGTACAGCGTTTCGCCGCCGTGGTTGCCGTACGCACCCGTGTTCGACACGTTGCGGACCTGGAGGGCCGTGAGCGTTCCGTCCGCCTTGGCGCCCAGCTTGACCGTCAGCGTCATCGGGTGTCGAGGCGAGGCGGTGGTGAACTCCTCCTCGCGGGTGTACTCGAAGCAGACGGGCCGCCCGGTGTCCAAAGTGGCGAGCGCCACCAGGTCCTCCGAGATCACTTCCTGTTTGCCGCCGAAGCCACCGCCCACCCGCTTGCAGAACACGCGAAGCTGGTCGGGGCGCAGCGCGAACAGATAGCTCAGTTTGACCTTCGCGATCGACGGTGACTGCGAACTGGTGCGGACGTTCAGCCGCCCGCCCTCCATCCAGGCGATCGAGCCGTGCGTCTCCAGGTGCGCGTGCTGCACGCGTGGTGAGGAGTACGTGCCTTCGTGGATCACGTCCGCTTCGGCGAATCCCGCGCCCACATCGCCGATGTGCGAGTGCAGTTCGAGCAGGATGTTGCGGACGGGATCACGGACGAAGGGATCCTCCGCGCCGCCGTGTACCGGCGGAGCCCCCTCGGCCATGGCCACCTCGGGGTCGAACACGGCCGGTAGCGGCTCGTACTCGACGACCACCTGCCGGCAGCCCTCCTCTGCCGCGCCGGGGGTGTCGGCCAGCACGGCGACGACGCGCTGGCCCACGAAGCGGACCGTGTCGTCGAGGACGAAGGTGTCGTCAGGATCGACGAGGTGGTCGGTGTGGATGGCCGTGGTGAAGCGCTTGCGCGGCACGTCCTCCCAGGTGTAGACGCGGTGCACGCCGGGAACCGCGAGCGCGGCGGTCTTGTCAATCGAGAGGATACGGGCGTGTGCATGGGGTGAGTGCAGCACTTTGAGGTGCAGCATTCCCTCCATGTGGGTGTCCATCGTGAATTCGGCTCGGCCGGTCACCACGTCGTTGGCGGCGGGTGCGCCGACGCTCGTTCCGACGGCCTTTCCCGGCTTTGCCGTCTCCACGCCGACGCGGCCGTTCACCGCGTCCTCGACGGCCCGGTAGCCGGTGCAGCGGCAGAGGTTGCCCTTCAACGCCCGGGGCAGGTCAGCCTTCTGGTCCTCGGTGAACGCCGCCGAAGTCATGATCATCCCTGCGGTGCAGAAGCCGCACTGGAATCCGGGCGCGTCGCGGAACCGGCGCTGCATCGGGTGCAGGTCTCCGGGTGAGCCGAGGCCCTCGATGGTGGTGACCTCGTGACCGTCGGCGCGAAACGCGGGAGTGATGCAGCTGTGGACCGGGGTGCCGTCCAACCACACCGTGCAGGCCCCGCAGTCGCCGGCGTCGCAGCCCTTCTTGACGCCGAAGTGGCCGAGCGAGCGGAGGAAGGTGCGCAGGCATTGGCCCGGCTCTGCCTGCCGGTTGAAGGCCCTGCCGTTGACGCTGTACGTCATGACGGGTCCCCGTTTGCGAGTTCGTGACGGATCTCTTCGACGAAGTGCTTCGTCAGATGGCGGCGGTGGTCGGGGGTTCCGTTGGGGTCCGCGAACCAGACGTCGCTGGGGATGACGTCGATGCTCTGCTGAAGGCCGGGGGCATCGGGCATGGTGTCGAAGGCCATGCGAACCGGTCGTGTGGTGCCGGCCGTGACGGTGAGCAGCAGGTCGTTCGCTCCCGGTGTCCGCGTTCCGACGATGAAGACGGTCGAGCGGCCGAGGTGGGTGAGCGTGAAACGGCGGTGGGTGGCCCGTTTTCTCAGGGCGTTCGCCGGGATGCGGACCCGCCGCAGGATCTCGCCGGGGGCGAGGACGTTCTGGCCGTCGCCGGTCACGAAATCGAGCGCGTCCACGGTGCGCTCGGACCCGTCAGGGGCCCAGAGTTCGTACGTGGCCTCCAGCGCCACCGTCAGTGTGATCATGGGGCCTGCCGGCAACGACATGCAGATGTTCCCGCCGACGGTCGCGGCGTTCCACACCTTGAACGAGGACAGGAAGGCCTCGCAGCTCGCCCTGAGCAGCGGGCCCGCGGTCCAGTCGTCCGGATGGGCGAAGGCGTGCAGGTCGCGGACGGTGCACGTGGCGCCGATCTCAAGTCCCTCGACGCTCGGGACGAGGGGATCCCAACGCAGAGCCGTCAGATCGACGAGGCGGCGCAGGTGGGGCTGCTCCGTGGAGAACAGCCAGGTTCCACCCGCCAGCCAGGCGTCCCCCTCGCGCCAGTCTGCGGCTGGCTGCTCGGAGGGGTGCCGGACGACTTCGGTGACGGTGGTGAGGTCCACGGGACCTCCCTCAAGACGGACGTCGCGCGACGGAGGGGCGGCCTGGCCATTCCGTTCCAGTCTAGATCGCAGAGGTCTCCAGCGCAGGGCGACCCTTGAGGCGGGGTGGCCGGGCGTCAGCCGCTGCGAGAGCGCCGGAGAACCTCTTTCCACAGGCGGGCACGGGACCCCGCTTCCGCGTCGGGACTCGGCTGGGGGCGGCCTGAACCTCCTCCTCCCAGGCGGTGAGCTCCTCGTCGGTGAGCTCTGAGTAGCCGGCGCGCTCTTCGTAGTGGAGCTGCTGACCGTGCAAACCGCGTTCGGGCGGGCCGAGCCGGTCCCGCCGGCGCGTGTTCCTTCGGCTGGACGGCGGAGTTAACATGCATACATGAATGTACGTAACCCGTCGAGTTCGGACCGTCCGGCCGAGCAGACAGCGACGAGTCGCCCCCGTACCCGTCAGGCCGACCGTCGCGCGCAAAGCCGCAGCGCGTTGCTGGAGTCTGCTGCCCGGGGTCTGTCCAGGGTCGGGTACGGAAATCTCGTGCTGGAGCAGGTGGCAGGCGAGGCCGGGTACACCCGAGGAGCCCTCTACCACCAGTTCAAGGGCAAACAGGAGTTGACCCTGGCCGCCCTCGAATGGGTCCTCGCCACCTGGGAGCAGGAGGTGGGCTGCCTCGTCGACCAGGAGACGGAGCCCGTCGCGGCCCTGCTGGCCATGGCCCGCGGGCACGCCGTCTTCTGCCGGCGCGACGTCGCCCGCATGGCGATCGCACTGCGGCTGGAATTCGCCGGGCAGGACCATCCCGTCGGACACGCGGTGGAGCGGAGCTACGCCGAGCTCGTCACCCACTGCGCCGAACTCATCGACGCCGGACGGGCATCGGGAGCGATCCCGCCCGGCCCACCGACCCGCACGGTCGCGCTCGCCTTCGTCGGCGCGCTCGAAGGAACCGTCGTCGCCCTGGCCGGCTGCACCCCCCACGACGAACTGCTCGCCGAACGCGCCGCCGCAGGGGTGCTCGGAGTCGCGCCCGCTGCCCTTGAACGGACCGAGGAACACCGGTGAGGGTTCCGCAATCCGTACACGCGTCTACACCTTGGCGCATCCATGGGATCGCCCCGGACGTCCGCCTGGAGGACGTCCGATGCTGCCGACACCGGGTGGCCGCGTCGACCCGGGCGGCCGCCAGGCCGGCCTGACGGGCTCAGCACACCGTCCACCAAGAGGAAGCCAACAGAGGGATCCACATGTTGATCGTCCGTCAGCAGCACAGCGTCCCCGAATCGATTCGCGCGCTCAGCCCGATCAGTGACCCCGACTACATCGACTGCTTCACGCTCAGCACGAACGACTCCTCACCCGGGTCACCGGAGCAACGGGCCCGAGCGGCGTTCGAGGAGGTCGCGGGACTCCAAGGCCAGTTCATCTGGCGGGTCCTTCTCGGCCTGCGCCTGAAGTGGCGCGCGGCAGCAAGCCACATCGCCGGATGGGAGATCGCCGACCGCGGTGACGGATGGGTGCGGCTCGAGGCCCACTCCTGGATGCTGACCGGCCACCTCGTCGTCCTCATCGCCGGCCACGAGGTGTCATTGGCGACGGTCATCCGCTACCACCAGCCGATCGCGGCACGCCTCTGGTCACCCCTGTCCGCGGTACACCGCCGACTGGCACCCGACCTGCTGCGCGACGCACACGCAGTCCAGCTGAGACCAGAGTGGAACGCAGCCGCCCCGTCCGCCGACCGAACCGACGTGTGAGGGCGGGCACCTGCTCGGCGAACGTCTCGCGCGGGCAGGAGTACTCCGCGCTGAAGAATCGGCGTACCCGTAGCGCACGACGACGAACGTGTCCGCCGGACGGTGTTCCGTTTCCTGTAGCGCTCCTCGTCGAAGCCCGGTGGCCGCCCGCCGCGTGAGCCCCTGCGCATGCGGGCGGCCCGGCCGTCGGGCTTCTCGCGGGGCCGGCCCGGACCGATCCGCGGGACACAGAGCTTTTCCAGCACCGGTTCGAACTCGGCGCGGTCCGCCCGCTGCCCCGGCGTGACGATCAGGGACAGCGGGCGGCAGCGGCCGTCCGCGCTCAGGTGGATCTTGCTGGGGAAGCCTCCGCGTGAAAGGTCAAGGCCCTCGCCTCCCGCACCACCTCCGCCACGCGGGCGACGAGGCTCTGCCACGGCGTATCGTCCTGGTGTTCTCCCGGCCCAACCCCTTTTGGTGCAAGGGCTGGTGGCTGATCGGAACGGGCGCCGGCGCCATGCTGGTGGACTCGCACGACGGTGGAGTCCACCGAGACGTCCCAGTCGATGTCGGCGGCCGCGTCCGCTTCCGCCCGGACCCGCGGGGCCGGCGGTGTCGCTGTGCCTGCGGGCAGCGGGCAGCGGGCAGCGGGCACCGGCGGCTGCGGGGCTCGGCCGTGGGTCGCGCTCGGCAGGAACACATATGTTCTTCTGGCGGCGTACATGGAAGGCTGGAAGTCATGACCTCAGCAGCCAGACAGAACACTCCCGGGCAGGACCTTTTAGCGAGTCTCTTCTTCCTTGCCCTCGGCGCGGCGATCGTCTTCGTCGGATTCCAGGTCAAGGGTTCGTCTGCCAACTGCGGCGGCGAGACGATGTCGGCGGGCGACACCTGCGTCAGCTACTCAGGCGGCCACCAGACCGGTAGCAAGAACCTGGACGAGCAGAAATCCAGCAATTCGACCACCGCGAACGTGGCGTTCGTCATCGGAGGGCTCGTGATACTCGGTAGCGCCTGGTCAAGCGTCAGGGCCCTCGGGCGCATGAGCGGTTCGGGTCGCTGACCGTCCACTTGCCTCGGCGGTGGATCAATGCGCGCCGGCCGCGTGCTGATGTGCGCGCACGATGGTGGAGGCCACCGGGATGCCCCAGTCGGTCGCACTGGCAGCGTCGGCTGCGGCCTGGACCTGCTGCGACAGACCTTCCCCACGGTGCCGCCGGCAGACCAGAGCCGGTGGCGCTCATAGACGGTCTTCCAGGGCCCGAACCGCTCCGGCAGATCGCGCCCGTGCACCCCAGTGCGCACGCGATGCAGTATCCCGTCGATCACCTGCTGGTGATCACGCCACCGCCCACACCGCCCGCCCCCACGCACGCAGAGCCCGGCCAGGCCCGTAGTCACCCGGCCGGGCTGTGTCACGCCGTCTCGCCCGTACGGGCGCGGACATGAAGTGGGGCTCCGGAAGACGACAGCCCGGAGCCCCACACTCAGCTGACCCGCGCGTCGGGAAAGCTGAACAGCCGACAGAATGCACCCATCCAGCCCCCGGGCCCGGACGGCTCGCCGTGCACAGCCTGCCGGCGTAGGCGTCGTGCACACGGGTCACACCGCAACCTCCGCCGGCCTCGCCCTTTCGCCTGGCTGCGGACGCCCCGCAGCTCGCGAACACGCTCCCGCGCAGCGAGCAGTCGCCTGTGTCGGATTCCGCTCGTCGAAGATCGTTCCATCGGCCGGCGCGGATGGCAGCCGCCCCACTCACCAGTGACGCGCGGGGCAGACCGAGCAGCTCGCGCTCATTTCCCGCCTGAGCCTGCTCCGAGGGCGCGGAGGTGGTCCGGCTCGCCGCCGCCCCGGACCGGGGCTGCGCCATGTGGAAGTGGCTGGTCAGAGCGGTGGCGTTGCTCTGTTTTCGGGGTGGTCGTGCTGGTCGTGGGCGGCAGTCCGGGGTGCAGATCGTCCGGCAGGGCGGGTTCGCCGATGAGTTCTCCGTCTTCGAACGGTCCATCCAGCGACACGACCGTTCGCGAGAGGAGCGCCATGTCCACCATCCAGCCCGTGATCATGACTGCCGACCAGGACGTCCTGCTCGGCTTCTATACGAAATTGTTCGGCGCCGAGGAAACCTTCCGAATCCCGGAGGAAGGCCCGGCCTTCTACCTCGGCTTGCGCATCGGCGACACCGACCTCGGACTGGTGGCCAAGGCGGACCCCGGGGCCGGGGCGGCGCCACGGATCCTGCTCAGCATCGGTGTCGACGACGTCGACGAGACGCTCAGCCGGGTAACGGCGCTGGGCGGCTCGGTCCGCAGCGGCCCCACCGACATGCCGTGGGGACAGCGCGTCGCCCATATCCAAGACCCCGACGGCAATCCGGTGAACCTCACCCAACCGATCCCGACTCACTGACGCTGCGCCCAGGTCAGTGAACAGCGAACGAGCGCAGACGCTCTGGTCGATGCAGCAGCCCGCCGTCCGGCAGGCACTTGCGCTGCGATGAGCACCGCGGCCGTGCGGAGCGGCCTGCCCGCTGCGCACGGTGGTCAGCCGGAGCCACCCTGGCCGCCCGTGAGCGCTCGGCACTGGCGAGGAGGGGATGCCGTCGGGTTTGGGGGAGGCGGGCGAAGCTTCGCGGCCGGTCGCGGCGTGTCGGGGCGCGGGCGGCCGCACTCGTCGGCCGTGCCCGCATACTCGGTGATCGTTGCGTCGGTGTGGCGGTGGGTGACGGCCGCCCGGCCGGGCCGGGTCAGCGGTGTGGTGGAAGGAGCTGAAGGGGCGTGGCGGAGCGGTACGAGCCGGTGTTGCCGGAGGTGGTGGAGAGTCCCGCAGTGCGTGAGGAGCCGACCGGGACGTTCGAGCGGTGGTTGCTGCGGCATCAGGTGCAGCCGGTGGGGCCCGCCGCGGAGGAGGGGCATGCCGTGCCGCACGCCTGGTGGAAGGTGATGTGCCTGACCGGTGTCGACTACTTCTCCAGCCTCGCTTACGTGCCGGCGATCGCCGCGCTGGCCGCCGGTGCCGTCTCCCCGCTGGCGACGCTGCTGATCGTGGTCCTGACCCTGGCGGGCATGCTGCCGATGTACCGGCGCGTCGCCGAGGAGAGCCCGCACGGCGCCGGGTCGGTGGCGATGCTGGAGAAACTGCTCCCGTTCTGGTGGGGCAAGCTGTTCGTCCTGGTCCTGCTCGGCTTCGTGGCCACCTCGTGGATCATCACCATCACCCTGTCCACGGCCGACGCCTCCGTGCACGTGGTGGAGAACCCCTTCTTCCCCGCGGTGCTGCACGGCCACGAGGTCGCTCTGACCATCGGGCTGCTGTTGGTGCTGGGCGGGGTGTTCCTGCTCGGGTTCAGCGAAGCGGTCAGCGTGGCGATTCCCCTCGTCGCGGTGTTCCTGGCGCTCAACGCGGTGATCATCGCCGTCGGGCTGGTCGACGTGTTCACCACCCCGGGCGCCCTGTCGGCGTGGACGGACGCGCTCGTCGGAGACGGGGCCGGCTTCGGCCACCTCCTCGGGCCGGCGCTGCTCGCCTTTCCCCTGCTGGTCCTGGGCCTCTCGGGCTTCGAGACCGGCGTGAGCATGATGCCGCTCGTCGCCGCCGACGGCGCCGACGAGGAGCAGCGGCTGCGTTCGCGGATCCACAACACCCGCCGGTTGCTGACGACCGCCGCGCTCATCATGAGCGTGTACCTGTTGTCGGCCAGCTTCGTGACCACCGTGCTGATCCCACCGCAAGAGTTCCAGCCCGGGGGCGCCGCCAACGGCCGCGCCCTGGCGTGGCTGGCGCACGAGCACGTCGGCGAAGGGTTCGGCACCGTCTACGACATCAGCACGATCCTGATCCTGTGGTTCGCCGGTGCGTCGGCCATGGCCGGGCTGGTCAACATCGTCCCCCGGTACCTGCCCGACTACGGCATGGCTCCGGAGTGGGGGCGCGCCGTGCGGCCCGTGGTGCTGGTGTACACCGCCGTGTGCATCGTCATCACGATCGTGTTCGACGCCGACGTCGACGACCAGGCCGGAGCCTACGCCACCGGCATCCTCGCCATGATGGTCTCCGGTGCCTTCGCGGTGACGCTGTCGGTGGCCCGTACGGGGCGGCGCGCGCCGGCCGTCGGGTTCGGACTGCTCACCGCAGTGCTGCTCTACGCGCTGTTGGCGAACATCATCGACAAGCCCGACGGCATCGCCATCTCGGGGGCGTTCATCGCCGGGATGATCCTGGTGTCGCTGGTGTCCCGGGTCTCGCGCACCACCGAGCTGCGCGCCGACCGCATCGTCTTCGACGAGGCCGCGCGCAGGTTCGTCACCGACAGCATCGCCCACGACCAGGCCCTCAACATCATCGCCAATCGGCGGCAGACCGGCGACACCGTCGAATACAGCGCCAAGGAACACGAGCAGCGCAGCGTGAACCCGGTTCCGGGGCGCGCCGACGTGATGTTCCTGGAGATCGACGTGGTTGACCCCTCCGACTTCAGCGACACCCTCACCGTTCGCGGGGTGGAGGTCGGCCGCCACCGCATCCTGCGCGCCGAGGCCCCCGCGGCGCCCAACGCCATCGCCGCGGTCCTCCTGGCCCTGCGGGACGCGACCGGTGTCCGCCCGCACTGCCACTTCGCGTGGGCGGAGGGGAGTCCGCTGGTCCACATGGTCCGGTACTTCCTCCTCGGCCGGGGTGACACCGCGCCCGTCACCCGGGAGATCATCCGCAGCCATGAGCCCGACCCGGACCAGCGGCCGGGCATCCACGTCGGCGGCTGAAGGGCACCATGGACGTTTCCCCGGCTCCTGCGCGGACGGGCCGGCTGTGGGAGCGCGGGCCGGTGGGTCCTCGTCGGCCGCAACCGTCTCGCGGCCGTGGCCGACCGGTCCGTCGCACGACACCTGGCCCGTCCGGCGACCGGGGTGGGATACCGGGGTCGGGCGGCTCACGGGCTTCGCCGTCCTCCTGTCCGTACGGGTCAGGTCACCGCTGACGTCGGCAGCACTGCCGCCACCGGGGGGCCGTCGCCCGCGATGGGCAGGGCGAGGACCATGGTGAGGCCGCCTCCGGGGGGCCTCCGCGGTCAGCGTGCCGCCGACGGCCTCGGTGAAGCCGCGGGCGACGGCGAGGCCCAGGCCGACGCCGGCGCCCCGCGGGGCGTCCCCGTGCCGCTGGAAGGGTTCGAAGATGCGGTCCTTGGCCCCGTCCGGGACACCCGGTCCGCCGTCCACCACGCGCAGTTCGACCCGGCTGGCCAGGGCACTGGCGGAGACGACGACCGGTCGGCCCGCGGGGCTGTACTTGACGGCGTTCTCGACGATGTTGGCGACGGCGCGCTCCAAGGGGCCCCGGTCGACGGCGACCAGGGGGAGCGTTTCGGGGATGTCGAGCTCGACGCTGGTCTCCGGTACGCCGCCCAGGGCCATCGGGACCACTTCGTCGAGGTCGGTCTCGCGGATGAGGGAGACGACGGTGCCGGTGTTGAGCCGGGACATGGCCAGCAGGTTGCCGAGGTGACGACTTCGTGTGGGTCGAGGTCACGGTTCTGGATCCGTCGGAGTTCGAAGCCGGTCTACGGGTTCGCGGCGAGGTCATGCACGACCGCTACCGGGTCCTCACCCTGGAGTCCTCGCCCATACCCAATGCGCTCGCGGCCCTGCTGCTCCACGTACGGGACGAGACCGGGCAGCGCCCCCACATCAACTTCGAGTGGACCGAGGGCAACGCCCTCGCCAACTTCCTGCGGTTCTTCCTCTTCGGGCAGGGCGAGGTCGCCCCCGTCACCCGCGAGGTCATTCGTGAAGCCGAACCGGACCGCACCCGCCGTCCCCGTGTCCACGCCGGCTGACCCAACCCTTAGGGCAGGCGCCAGGAAACCCGTCGGCGCCCCGCACGAGCGACGCGCCGACGGGATGCTTTCGCCGTGACCGCTCCCTGGCGCCCACCCGACCGACCCGTACGCCGAACGACGGCTCGATCAGCGAGCAGACGGCCGCGCTCACCCTCCGCCTTGCCGGGCAGGAGGCGATGCGGAGGCGACGTTCAACACAGGCGTTTCGCCACCTCGTCGCGCAGCATCGGGAGCATCGCGTAGAGCGTGTCGCCCGGACAGGCGGTGCTGTTGAAGTCTCGGTGCCCGTAGATCTCGGAGGTGGGTAGGTCGTACTGACGGCAGATGTGGGCGCACAGATCGGCGAGGGCGTAGAACTGCGCCTCAGGAGGTTCCTCCGTCATGTAGATGCCCTCGTTCTCGATGCCGATGGCCAGGCTGTTCTGGCCGATGCAGTGAGCGGCCCGCACCATTCGGTTCCCCGCGTTCAGCGCGGTGAGGCTGTGGTGGCGGCCCTCCAGGATGAAAGCGCCCCGGCTGACGGTGAAGTGCTGACCGGTGTCGATCCAGCCCTGAAGGTCCATGTGGTACGACTGCGTGGCGCGGGCCAGCTCGTGGGCCCGTTCCATCGAGTAGTCGGTGACGTTGGCCGTGGCCGTGTGGTGGACGATGATCCGTTCCGGACGCGCGGCAAGGAGCACGACGGATTCGGACGCCGCCCGGGCGCCCCAGCCGGCACAGTCGGTGATCTCCGGCGCGGGGAAGTCGTCGTGACCCCGGGGCGCCCTGAGGCCGGTGGCTGCGCGAGCCGGGGAGACGGCGGCGGTGGGCAGGATGGTGGCGGCTCCGAGCGCGAACGCGGCGGAGACCAGAGCCCGACGGGGGAGCGGGGTGGGCGAGATGGACGTCATTAGCAGCCTGTTCCGTGAGGGAGAGGCATCCATGGAAGGGGGCCGGGGCGCCCGGGG
Source organism: Streptomyces sp. NPDC059851 (assembly GCF_042732005.1). Lineage (NCBI taxonomy): Bacteria > Bacillati > Actinomycetota > Actinomycetes > Kitasatosporales > Streptomycetaceae > Streptomyces > Streptomyces sp. NPDC059851. The sequence continues at coordinate 14,287 of NZ_JBHWJJ010000095.1, forward strand.
CACGCAGGCGCTCCGTGAGACGGCCTGTGGGCCTTCGATGAGGGGACGGTGGGTCGGCCATACGGTGCGCGCAACCGCCCCTGTCCTTCCCCCGCGCCCGTGCCCCGGCGCTACCCTTCCGCGCCGGCACGCGTGCGTCAGCGGCGTCCGCCCCTGCCCGTCCCGCACCCGGCTCCGGGGGACCGGTTCGGACCCCCAAGTCGCAGACGGCTCGACCCGGGTACGGATCGAGCACTTCGGGGCCTCGGGGGCCAGCCCGAGCCGGTCGGGGCCGCGGCCGCCGGCAGCACCGCATCCAGGCGGTCCCGGCCTCCGGTTACGACCCGGGGGCCGGGAGACCAGCCGAGCCTCCAAGGCGTCCGGTAGCGCCCGAAGCGGGTAACCGCCCAACGCCTGCCCGGCGCCGGGAGTGGGCCTGAATCGGTCTGACTGCGACACGGCAGGACCGCTAGGTTGCTGCACAGCACACCGCCGCAAAGTCTCTTTATCGCGTGGTTCAGCACAGAAGGGGTGCAACCGTGGGACGTGCAAAGACTTCGTTGTGCATCACGGCCGCGGCGTCGGCTGTCGTCTTCCTGGGGGCTGTGACGCCTCCCGCGCACGCCGCAGCCGAGTCGACTGTTCAGACGCAGGCCAGCATGGCGTGCTACCTGTATGTGTCCAGCTTCCGCGGCTACTACAACGTCAGGGAGAACAAGGACCCCCGGGCAGGCCTCATCGTCAGGTACGAAGGCCGCCGGCTGCCGGTGTGGGACAGGTGCGGTTCGGTAGTGGGACGCAAATATCGCTGTGAGCAGGGTGAGCCTCAGGACGACAGCTGGATCGCCGTCAACTACCTCGGCCGAAAGGGCTGGGTAGCGGCCGAGTGCGCCGGAGGCCTCGGCAGCTGATCCTTCCGGACACCGCGTGGCAGGGAGGCGTCGGCCACCGCCCACACCGGCAGAGTTGCTCCGGAAGAGGAGCGGGATGCCACGCGAGGCGTGCCCGCCACAGAATCCTGGCGACGGGGCGTCTGCGAGGGGGCCGGGAGACCGGGCGGTTCCCCGGTCGACGAGAGACGGACGCGGCCGTCACAGGCGGCTCGCGTCGGGCCCGGTCAGGCGAGCTCGACGGTGACGATGCCGTACACGACGAAGGATGCCGCCGCGAGCACCAGCAGTGCGAGTCGAACGGCCGAGAGACGCAGGGCGAGGGTGCGGGAGCGCTCGGTCCTCGCCCGTGAGATCGAAGCTGCCGTCATGGCCAGTGACGAGATCAGTAGGAGGGCCGTCAGGAAGAGGGCCAGGGCCCTGGATGAGGTGGGCTCGGTGGTGGGGCCGTGGTCCTCCGTGATCCCGGGGAGCAGGGTGCCCGCAGCGCACAGCACGCAAGCCGTCAGCAGGGTGGCCAGGAAGTCGACGGAGAGGGTGAGGGCCCAGCCGGCGTGCAGTCGACGGGACGGATGCGATATCTGGTTCACCGGTATGCGTTGCTCTCCGAGTTGGGGATGCGGCGGGCGGGGCATGGTCTGCGGGACGGTGGCCGGCAGCAGTGCCAGAACCGTCGGACGGCCTCGACCCGTGGGCCGCCGTCCGGGTGCTTCCCGCCGTGGCTCACCGTTCCCGAGCCGAGTCCGCGCCTAGCGTGCTGAAGACTCCCGTCTTCGGAAAAGGAAGCAGTAACGTGCTCAAGGGCTTCAAAAACTTCCTCATGCGCGGCGACGTCATCGTGATCGCTGTCGGTCTGGTCACCGCGCTGGCCTTCTCCACTCTGATCAAGGCGTTCACCGATTACATCATCAACCCGATCGTCGCCCGGTTCCAGGGGCGCGACTCCCCCGGACTGGGCTGGCAACTCGGGGAGGAGGGGAACAACGCGACGTACCTCGACATCGGGCAGTTCATTTCGGCGCTGATCTACTTTCTCGTTTTCCTGGCGGTTGTGTACTTCCTGATCGTCGTGCCGTACAAGCACTACCAGGCCCGCCGCGGCGTCACCGTGTTCGGTGAGCCGGGGCCGGTGAAGACTTGCCCAGCCTGTCTGGCCGAGGACATTCCCGAGGCGGCGACCAAGTGCCGGTACTGCACCAGCCAGCAGCCGCCCGCGAGTGCGCACGCCTGACAGGGCCCACGTCGGAACGGCGTCCCGCGGGGCAACCTGAAGGCGGGGCGGCGGCCGGATCCGGGCTGCCACTGCGCTTCGGAGGGTTCGGGTGGGTGTGATGAGGGTGAGGCGGTCAGGTTTCTGACCGTCAACCGCCGATGCGATCAACAGGCGACTCCCCCGTGTGGGGGACCTGATCGTCCGTGCGGCCGACGCACTGTCGTCGTGGGTTCGGCGACGGTGGAGTCATGCCGATCAACCTTGCTCTGGGTGACACCGAGCGTCCGGCTCCGCGTTGGGCGCTTCGGCTCGCGAAGGCCCTTCCGTTCGTCGTCCTGCCGCAATGCCTGTGGCGGCTTCCGTTCGCCTTCGACTTCTCGATGGGAACGGTAGAACCGTTGGCACCGCCCATGCCGTGGTGGGCCCCGGCCTACGTGTTCGGGCTGAGCGTGCTCACCGAGGCACTGGCACTGCTCTGTACCGGCCTGGTCAGCGGGTGGGGCGAGAAGGTCCCGGACTGGGTACCCCTGATCGGGGGCCGGCGGGTCGCGCCGCTCGCCGCGATCATTCCGGCGGCCTTGGGCGGACTGGGACTGGTCGCGATGTGGGACACCATGCCCCTCGCCTGGTTCGGCCTGCTGGGCTTCGAGGAGGTCGCCTTCAGCAACGGCTGGTGGATGGTCCTGGCACGTGTGTGCATCAGCCCAGTGATGCTGTGGGGCCCGATCGTGCTCGCCCTCACCTACGCCTACTACCGACGTCGCCGAGCTGTCCCTCCCGATCGTGTTCGGCGCTGACGGGGTACGGCACGAAGGTGCTGGTGTTCTCGTCCACCGCGAGCGTACGGCCGAGGGGCGGCACCGCGCGCTGCGGGCAGTCGAGGCGTTCGCACAGCCGGCAGCCCATGCCGATGGGGGTGGCGGCGGAGGCGTTGTCGAGGTCGAGTCCGTCGGAGTAGACGAGGCGGGAGGCGTGCCGGACCTCGCAGCCGAGGCCGATGGCGAAGGTCTTGCCGGGCTCGCCCCAGCCGCCGCGGTGCCGGGTGACGGCGCGGGCGGTCCACAGGTACCGCTGCCCGTCGGGCATGGCGGCCACCTGGACGTGGATGCGGCCGGGGGAGGCGAAGGCCTCGTAGACGTTCCACAGCGGGCAGGTGCCGCCCGCGCGGGAGAAGTGGAATCCGGTGGCGGATTGCCGCTTCGACATGTTTCCGGCCCGGTCCACTCGCACGAAGGAGAAGGGAACCCCGCGCAACCTGGGACGTTGGAGGGTGCTCAGGCGGTGGCAGACGGTTTCGTAGCCGAGGCCGAAGTGGTCGGTGAGCCGCTCGATGTCGTAGCGGAACTCCTCGGCGGCCGAGTGGAAGTTCCGGTACGGGAGGACCAGCGCGGCGGCGAAGTAGTTCGCGATGCCGATCCTGGCGAGGGCGTGCGTGGGGGAGCCGGGCTCGAAGTCCTCTGCGGCCAGCCGGTCCAGCTCCTCCCCGTACTCGAGCAGGGCGAGCTGGGTGGCCATCCGGAACGCCTGCTGGCCGGGCCGCAGACGCCCGGACAGGTGCAGGACCCTGGCTCGCCGGTCGAAGCGGTGCAGCTCCGCGGAGCCGGCTGCGAGGCGAATCCCGTGTGCGTCGGCGAGCCGGTTCGAGAGCACCTGGACGACCTCGCCGGGACGGATGCCGATCTCCTGGGCGAGGCCCTCGGCGGCGAGGTCGGTGTCGTGGAGGTAGTTCTGGCGGCGGTAGAAGAACTCGCGGATCTCCTCGTGCGGCGAGCGCGGCGCCCCGGGCCCGCCGTCCCGGGCGTCCCGGCCGTCCGCGGTCTCCGCCAGCCGTTCGGCGAGGTGCTGGCTGCGCCGGCCCAGGTCCAGCAGGACCGAGGCGACGGCGGGCATTCGGGTGGCCAGCTCCGCCAGGTCGGACGGGGACACGCGGGCGGCGGCGACCTCGGTCGCGAGCGCCTCGCGCAGGTCGGCGACGAGTCGGCTGGTGTCCCGCTCGGAGAAGAACCCCGGGTCGACCCCGAACGTCTCGGTCAGCCGCAACAGAACCGGGACGGTGAGCGGGCGCGAGTCGTGCTCCATCTGGTTGAGGTAGCTGGGGGAGATGCCCAGGACCCGGGCCAGCTCGGCCTGGCTCATCCGGCGCTCCTCGCGCAGCCTCCGCAGCCGCGCCCCCGCGTACGTCTTGCCCACCCGAACTCCTCCACCCTCGCTCCGGTTTCAGAGTACGCACGATGTTGCCGATGCCACCCTTCGCAAGCTTGGCACATACGCCGCGGAAGATTCGCAAAGATTGGCAGTCGTCACACATTGATGGCACTGCGTGCCGCTGTCAGAGTCTGTCGTGCGGCCCGCCGGACCCCCGACGGCCGAGCAGGGCAGTCGAGGCACGATCCAAGCCCTGACGTCGGAGATCCCGACAGCCCGAACTCGGCCGTCCCACTGCAAGTTGCTCAGTTCCGCCCCGGTGGAGCCGGCGGCCGCACCCCCATCAAGGCACACGGTGCCCATCCCTCGTCGCGACGGACGAGCACGTTGGCAGATCAAGCGACTCATGGAGACGGTGACGGTCATGGCAGACGCGAAGACGACCACTGCGGCGGTTCAGCACCTGGAACAGCGGTGGGCCACGGACCCCCGCTGGGCGGGCATCGAGCGCACCTACTCGGCCGAGGACGTGGTCCGGCTCTCCGGCAGCATCCGCGAGGAACACACCCTGGCCCGCCGCGGCGCCGAGCGGCTGTGGCGCCAGCTCCACGAGCTCGACTACGTTCACGCCCTCGGCGCGCTGACCGGCGGTCAGGCCGTTCAGCAGGTACGGGCCGGCCTCCAGGCGATCTACCTGTCCGGCTGGCAGGTGGCCGCCGACGCGAACCAGGCCGGTCACACATACCCCGACCAGTCCCTGTACCCGGTCAACTCGGTTCCCCAGGTTGTGCGTCGGATCAACAACGCGCTGCTGCGGGCCGACCAGATCGCCACCGCCGAGGGCGGCACGGACAGGACGGACTGGCTGGCCCCGATCGTCGCCGACGCAGAGGCGGGCTTCGGCGGGCCGCTGAACGCCTTCGAGCTGACCAAGGCGATGATCGCAGCCGGTGCGGCGGGCATCCACTACGAGGACCAGCTCGCCTCGGAGAAGAAGTGCGGCCACCTCGGCGGCAAGGTCCTCGTCCCCACCTCCCAGCACATCCGCACCCTCAACGCGGCCCGCCTCGCCGCCGACATCGCGGACACCCCGACCCTGATCATCGCCCGCACGGACGCCCTCGCCGCGAACCTGCTGACCAGCGACGTAGACGAGCGCGACGCGCATTTCACGACCGGCGAGCGGACGGCGGAGGGCTTCTACCGCGTACAGAACGGCATGGCCCCGGTCATAGCCCGCGGTCTCGCCTACGCCCCGTACGCCGACCTCATCTGGGTCGAGACCGGCACCCCGGACCTCGCCCAGGCCCGCGAGTTCGCCGAGGCCGTCCACGCGCAGCACCCGGACCAGATGCTGGCCTACAACTGCTCGCCGTCCTTCAACTGGAAGGCCGCCCTGGACGACGATCAGATCGCCAAGTTCCAGCGCGAACTCGGTGCCATGGGCTACAGGTTCCAGTTCATCACCCTGGCCGGCTTCCACTCCCTCAACCACGGCATGTTCGACCTCGCCCGCGGCTACGCCGAGCACGGCATGACCGCCTACGTCGACCTCCAGGAACGCGAGTTCGCGGCCCGGGCCCACGGCTTCACCGCCGTGAGGCACCAGCGTGAGGTCGGCACCGGCTACTTCGACCTGGTCTCCACAGCCGTCAACCCCGCCTCATCCACCACCGCGCTCACCGGCTCCACGGAGGAAGAGCAGTTCCACTGAGCCCGTCACGGCGCGTCCACCCCACACGCCGATCGGCCGAACGGGGCCCGGCGACCATGCCCCCCCCCCCCCCCGGCCCCCAACACCCCCCCCGGTACAACCCATGGCCCCCCCGGCCCACCCCCCCCCCCGGGCCGGCA
>NZ_JBHWJJ010000095.1:20377-31601 GCF_042732005.1 Streptomyces sp. NPDC059851
CCTCCGATGACCACCCGTGCCCCTGCCCGCGCCGTGCGCGTCCTCGCGGCCCCGGGCGACCGCCACGACGAGATCCTGACCCCCGCGGCCCTGCACTTCCTCGCCCGGCTCGCCGAGGCATTCGGCGACCGCCGCCAGGGACTGCTCAAGGAGCGCCGCCGGCAAGCCATCCGCCTGGCCTCCGGATCTCCCCTCGACTTCCCCGTCGCCACCACCGCCGTCCGGAACGACCGGACCTGGCGCGTGGCCCCGCCGGCCCCTGGCCTGGAGGACCGCCGCGTGGAAATCACCGGACCGCCCCAGCGGCGGACGACCGTCAACGCACTCAACTCCGGTGCGCAGGTGTGGATGGCGGACTTCGAGGACGCCACCGCGCCCACCTGGGACAACATCATCGGCGGCCAGCTGAACCTCCTTGACGCGATCGAGCGCCGGATCGACTTCACCACGCCCGAGGGCAAGGAGTACCGTCTGGGTGAGGACCTGGCCACCATCGTGGTCCGGCCCCGCGGCTGGCACCTACTGGAAGAGCACCTGGAGGTCGACGGCCGGCCCGTGCCCGCTTCGCTCGTCGACTTCGGGCTGTACTTCTTCCACTGCGCGCAGCGCCAGATCGACGCCGGGTCCGGCCCGTACTTCTACCTCCCCAAGCTGGAGAACCGCTACGAGGCGCGGCTCTGGAACGACGTCTTCGTCTTCTCCCAGGACCTCCTCGGCATCCCCCGCGGCACGGCCCGCGCCACCGTCCTCATCGAGACGATCACGGCCGCGTTCGAGATGGAGGAGATCCTCCACGAGCTGCGCGACCACTCCGCCGGCCTCAACGCGGGCCGTTGGGACTACCTGTTCAGCCTGATCAAGACCTTCGGGCACCGCACCGACTTCCTGCTCCCCGACCGGGCCGAGGTCCTCATGACCGCGCCCTTCATGCGCGCCTACACCGGGCTGCTCGTCCGCACGTGCCACGAGCGCGGCGCCCACGCCATCGGCGGCATGGCCGCCCACGTCCCGAGCAAGGACCCGGAAGCCAGCGACCCGGCCCTCGCGAAGGTGCGCCTCGACAAGGAGCGCGAGGCCGAAGAGGGCTTCGACGGGTCCTGGGTGGCCCACCCGGGCCTGGTCCCGGTCTGCCGCGAGGTCTTCGACGGGGTCCTGGGCGAGCACCCGCACCAGCTCGACCGCACCCGCGAGGACGTACGGGTGGGGGCCCCGGACCTGCTCTCCGTCCGGCGGACCAGCGGCCCGCCCACCGAACGGGGCGTGCGCACCAACGTCGCCGTCGCAGTGCGGTACTTCGGGGCCTGGCTGCGCGGCCAGGGCGCCGTGGCCCTCTACGGTCTGATGGAGGACGCCGCCACCGCCGAGATCGCCCGGGTCCAGATCTGGCAGTGGCTGCGCCACGGGCTCCTCGACCGCGACACGGTGCTACGGGTACTCGACGAGGAGCTGGCCGCCTTCGGCGCCGAGCACCCCTGGGCGGCCCTCGACGAGGTGCGGGAGCTGTTCGAGCGCACCGCGCTCGCCACGGAACTCCCGCTCTTCTTCACCCCCGACGCCTACAGCCGCCACCTGGTGCGCCGCCCGGAGGTACGGTCATGAACGCCGCTATCCGCAGGGTGGGCGTGGTCGGCGGAGGTCAGATGGGCGCCGGGATCGCCGAGGTCTGCACCCGCGCCGGACTGGACACCGTCGTCTGCGAGGCCGACGCCACCGCCGCCCGGGCCGCCCGCGAGCGCGTTGCCGTCTCCCTCGAACGAGCCGTCCAGCGCGGCAAGTTGGACCGCATTGCCGCAGAGGACGCCCTGACCCGGCTGGTCTTCTCCGGCAGCCTGGAGGACCTCGCGGACCGGCAGCTCGTCATCGAGGCGGTGACCGAGAACGCCGACGTCAAGATCGAGACGTTCGCCGCCCTCGACAAGATCGTCGCCGATCCGACGGCCGTCCTCGCCACCAACACCTCCTCCCTCACCGTCATGCGCCTGGGCATGGCCACCGGCCGCGCCGACCGGGTCGTCGGACTGCACTTCTTCAACCCCGTGCCCGTTCTGCCGCTGGTGGAGGTCGTCTCCTCGCTGCACACCAGCCGCGAGACCGTCGAGACGGTGGAGGCGTTCGCCCGTGACGTCCTGGGCAAGACGGCGATCCGCGCGCAGGACCGGGCCGGCTTCGTCGTCAACGCACTCCTCGTGCCGTACCTGCTCTCGGCGATCCGGATGGCCGAGTCCGGCTTCGCCACCCCCGCCGACGTGGACGCGGGGATGGAGCTTGGCTGCGCCCACCCGATGGGCCCGTTGAAGCTGGCCGACCTGATCGGCCTCGACACGGTAGCCGCCATCGCGGAGTCGCTCTACGACGAGTTCAAGGAACCCCTGTACGCCCCGCCCCCGCTGCTGTCGCGCATGGTCCAGGCGGGGCTGCTCGGCCGAAAGACCGGCCGCGGGTTCCACACCTACGACCGGGACTGCTGAGGGGCAAGGGCCCGGTGCTGCCGCCGGACCGAGGGTCCCGACGGCGCACGGCCCGGTGGCGGTACGGCCGAGTGGTGTCCGCCTCACCCCCGCCGAGGTCGGGGCCGAGCACGTAGTACCCGTGCTCGGCCCGCTTCGCGGATGCGCATGGTCGCGCGGCCACGGCCCCACCGGACGGAGCCGACGGCGGCGCCCCGTGGTCAGCTGCCGGTGAGGAGGGCGACGACCTCGGCCGGGGAGAGTGCCGCGCCCGCAGCCTCCTCCTCCTGGTAGCGGTCGGGGCCCAGCACTGCCCGGGCGTCGTCCGGGATCGTGCCGACGGCGGCCTGCTCCGGGACCGAACGGGGGTGCCCCGCACGCCAGGCGGTGGCTGCCGCAAGGGCCCGTACGGCCTCTGCGGCACGGCCGGACCGGGCCAGCAGAGCGGCCGCGGTGTCGGTGAGCGAGGCCAGCACGCGCTCCGCGCAGTGCGCGGCGACGGCGGCGGCCAGGGCCGGGCCGATGGCGGCGAGGCCGGCCTCCGGGCCGGCCTCGCGTGCGAGCAGCACGGCGTCGACGTTGTCGAGGCCGGCGATGAGCTGTGCGGGCGCCGAGAACCTTTCGGATGCGGCCCGGGCGAGCTCGTACTCGGCACGGGCCCGCCCGAGGTCCCCGCGGACGAGGGCGAGGAGGCTGGAGAGCATGCCTGCGTAGGCCCGGACGTCGTACACCCCTCCGTAGTGGTCGACTTCGCGGGCCGCCTCGGCCAGTCGCTCCTCGGCGCCGGCGAAATCGCCCGAGCAGAAGGCGGCCTCGGCGATGCGCGCCACGGTGAAGGGCGCCTCGATGTGGGCCCCGACCTCGCGGGCGAGGCGCAGGCACTGCTCGTGCTCGGTGCGGGCCAGGTCGTACCGGCCGCGGGAGAGCGCGACCTCGCCGGCCGCCCCTGCCACCTGGGCGCGGGTCCAACGGTCACCGACGCGGTCCGCGATCTCGTGGAGTTCGGCGAGGTCGGCGTCGACGGTGGACAGGCCGCCGGTGAGGTCGATGGCCACGTGGGTGCGGAGCAGGAGGGCGAGGCCCAGTTCCCAGTCGCCGCCGTGCCGGCGGCAGTTGTCGACCGCCTCGTCGAGCCCTTGCAGGAGGTCGGGCACGTTGCCGGTGAGGAGCGTGGTCATCGGCCAGAGCATGCCGGGGAAGCGGGCGGCCTCGGGGCCGCCGGCCCGGAAGACCTGCCGGATGCGGTCGACCAGGGCGATGTTCCCGGGGGTGCGGAATTCGTCGGGGGTCCGGCTTTCGGCGAGCAGGAAGAGGTGGAGCATCCGCAGGCGCATGAAGCGCCAGTACGCGGTAGTGCCCTCGGGCGGCTCGGTGGCGAAGGTCTCCAGGACCCGGCCGGCCCGTTCCGCCCCCTCGGTGCGGTAGTTGCGCAGCCACCAGAACCAGCCGAGCGCGAGGGCGAACCGCTCGCCGGTCTCGCTGGCGCCGGCGGTGGTGGTGTGCAGGAGGGCTGCGCGGAGGTTGTCGAGCTCGGTCTCGATGCGCCGGATCCAGTGGAGCTGGGCGGCGCCGCGCAGGAGGGGCTCGGCTTCCTCGGCGAGGGCCAGGTAGTGCGCGGCGTGGCGTCCGGCGGTGGCGTGGTGGTCGGGGGCGTGCACGGAAGCGCGTTCGGCGGCGTACTCGTGGATCGTCTCCAGCATGCGGTAGCGCATGCCGTGGCCGTCGGGGTCGGGAGCGGCGACGACGAGGGACTTGTCGACGAGGGAGCCGAGGAGGTCGGCGACGTACAAGGCGTCGTCGGCGACGTCGGTGTCGTCGGCGCAGACGGCTTCGGCGGCCGGGAGGTCGCAGCCACCGGCGAAGACGGAGAGGCGGCGCAGGACGGTGCGTTCCTGGTCGTCGAGCAGGTCCCAGGACCAGTCGACGACCGCCCGGAGGGTCTGCTGGCGGGGCAGGACGGTGCGGGCGCCGCTGCTCAAGAGGCGGAAGCGGTCGTCGAGACGGTCGGCGATCTGGCGCGGGGTGAGCAGCCGCAGCCTGGCCGCGGCCAGCTCGATGGCGAGCGGGAGCCCGTCGAGGCGGGCGCAGATCTCGGTGACGGCGGCGGGGTCCCCGTCGGGCGTGAAGCCGGGGTGGACGGCGGCGGCGCGGTCGGCGAAGAGGCGGTGGGCGGGGTCGGGCGGGAGCGGGCCGACGGGGCGAACCGTTTCGCCGGGCACGGCGAGGGGTTCGCGGCTGGTGGCCAGGATCCGCACTCCGGGGCAGTGGGTGAGGAGCAGCTCGGCGAGTTCGGCGGCTGCGCCGACCACGTGCTCGCAGTTGTCGAGGACGATCAGCAGGCGGCGGTCGGCGCACATGTCGACGAGCCGGGCGGCGGGGTCGTCGGCGGCGGCCTTCTCGCGGGCCACGAGGGTGTTCTCGCGCAGGCCGAGGGCGCTGAGGACGGCGCCGGGGACGGCGGCGGGGTGGTCGAGGCGGGCCAGTTCGACCAGCCAGGCGGGCTCCGGGTGGGCGGTGGCTGCCTGCTCGGCGAGGCGGGTCTTGCCGGAGCCACCCGGTCCGGTGAGGGTGACCAGACGGAGGCCGACCAGGTCGGCTCGGAGAGCGGCGAGCTCCGGCTCGCGTCCGACGAAGGAGTTCAGGCGGGGCCGCAGGTTCCCGCTTGCGGGGCCGGGATGCCGGGCGGCCGGGGCCCCGGAGACCGGGGTACCGCCTGCCGGGCTCACGACAGCCGGAGTCCCGGGGGCTGGTGGCCCGCCGGCCGGGCCGACACCGGCGAGACCGGGGTACGCGCCTGCCGAGGCCCCGGGGGCCGGGGTGCCAGGGGCCGGGGTTCCGGGGGTCGGGGTTCCGGGGGTCGATCGCAGCAGTTCCGCGTGCAGTGAGGCGAGTTCGGGGCCCGGGTCGGTGCCGAGGGCGTCGGCGAGGGTGCGGCGGGTGCGCTCGTACGCGGCGAGGGCGTCGGCGCGCCGACCGACCGCCCACAGGGCGCGCAGTTGCTGGGCGCGCAGGGTCTCGTCGTACGGGCTCCGCTGGATCAGCGCCTCGATGTCGGGCAGCAGCCCCGCCGGATCGGCGTGGCCCGAGCGCAGGTCGGCCTCGATCCGGTCGCGCAAGGCGGCGGCGCGGTGCGCCTCCGGTGCGGCGGCGTGGTAGCCGCGGGCGGGCTCCGGGAGGTCGGCGAGGGCCGGGCCGCGCCACAGGGTGAGGGCGGCGCGGAGGGTTGCGGCGGCGCGGGCGGGGTCTGCGTCGGCCGAGGTGAGCTGGGCGCGGCCTTCGCGGGCGAGCCGGGTGAAGCGGTGCAGGTCGACGTCGTCGCGGTCGGCGACGGCGAGGCGGTAGCCGCCTGCGGGGTCGGTCAGGACGGTGTCCCGTCCACCGAGGGCACGGCGGAGCCGGGCTACGAGCGCCTGGAGGGCGGCCGGAGCGTCCTGGGGTGGGCCGTCGCCCCAGACCTCGTCGACGAGGTCGGCCACGGCCGCGGCCGTCGGCCCGCCGGCCCGGAGCGCGAGCGCGGCGAGCAGTGCGCGCAGGCGGGCTCCGCCGATGGGAAGGGGAACGCCGGACTCGCCGCGCGCTTCGGTGACGCCAAGGATGAAGAACTGCACCACCCAATTCTGCCGTGCCGGACTCCCCTCCCTCCGCCGACGGCATGTCCCGCGCCCTGCAGCTGAAGTCGAGGACCGGACCGGCAAGTCCGGCAGCGGCGCCGACGTGCCCCGAGCCGGCCAACTTCGCCGGCGAGCAGCGACCCAACCCCGTCGACGCGACCGGCGACGGCCTGCCCGGTTGCTACTCCGTTGAGCAGCCCGGTCTGCTCGCAGGGCTCGTTGACTCGGTGGGCCAGGGCGTGGTGACTCATCCCGCCGGCCGCGAGGACGGGCTCCAGGGGCGAGGTTGGGCGGCTCTGCCCGGCGCGTGCTCGGAGTCGTCACGGGCACTGCCTCACCCAATGCGAACAGCCCCGCGCGGCCGGCCGGTGCCGCTGCGGGGCTTTCAGTTCACGCGAATTCCGCGCGCGCCGTGTGTCAGCCCTTGGAGTTGGGCACGTTGGGTACGCAGAACAGGCCCTGCAGGTAGCGGAAGACGATGTGCTGTCCGTCCGGGCACCAGCCCTGGCGCGGGTCCTTGTCGAACGGGATGCCGTCGTACACGCCGCGCGTACAGAACGCCTTGGCGTCGCTGTTGTAGCCGCCGTAGAAGCCGCCGTTGTTGAAGCACTGATCGGCGGTGACGGTCGTCGGGGCGGTGGCGGTGGCGGCGGAGGCGGTCGCCATGGGGGCGATCGCGAGGGCAGCCCCGAGGGCGAGGGGGACCGAAATACGGTGTCGCACAATCAACTCCTTTATTTGCTGGACGTGTGTCAAAAATGCCGCCACTCATGCTTCCCGCTCGCCAACCCGAGGACCACACGTCCCGACCCCTGTTTCGCCCCCTAATGTTCCAGCTTGCCGTCTGACGTGCGGGTTCGGCTGGGCGGCAGGAGTGCAGCGGTCCGTGGAGTGGTCAGGGGCGGCCTTCGGGAGGCCGTTCCATGGCAGCGGTGGGCGACTGCTTGGCGTCGTCGCGGTCAGTTCGACCAGCTCAGAGCGTGGTTTCCTCCTCAGCGGCCACGGAGGCGCGGGGGACTGGGGGCGAAAAAGCTGCCGGCGGGCGTGCTTGTCGGTACCGTCCGTCATCATCGGACGCATGAACGACATCGAGACGGTCGCAGCCGTCCCTCCCATCCGCCGCAACTGGAACGGATTCGAGCTGTCCGACGCCCTCATGGGTTTTGTCAGGGCCTCCGGCTCCTGGAACGAGAATTCCTGCGCCGACATCATCCGTATCGGCCGCTATATCGAAGGCAGTTGGGCACCCGGGCCGGGCGACGGCGAGATCCGCCCCTCGGCGGCCGGCAGCTGGACCGAACTCGTCGGACGCCCGGGCGCACTCGCGCTGCGCGCCGCCTCCGCCGCGACCAGGCCGGAGCGCCGCAGGGTGCTGCTCGACTTCCTGGAGATGTGGGCACGCACCCCGTTCGCCGATCCTGCCTACCGCTTCCGCGTGGGCCGCCTCGCCGGGACCACCTCGTTCACCGTCCGCGACCGGCACGGCGCCTCGTTCGGCCTTCACCTGCCGGCCGCACGAAGGACGCTCTACTTCGAGGCCCTGCTCCCCGGCGCCGAGAACGCCCCGCGCCCCGAGGAACCGCTCTACGCCGCCGACTGCCACCGCGGTTGGGGCACCCCCGAGCAGCTGCTGCGCCTCGTGGAGCTCGTCCGCGAGCGCGGTCCGGTCCCCGTGGACGCGGACGTCGTCCTCGCCCTGAGCGGGGCAACCGGCCTCAGTCGTCCCGCCGCTGCCCTCGTCCTGGCCGGCAACTGCTGCGGGGGGAGCTACTGCGTGCCCTTCCTCGACGAGCACGAGCGTGCCACGTACGGTTTCAAGGTCGCCGAACTCGAATCGGCGCGCCGAGAGATGGCGATGCTGAACGACGACGAGCGGCTCGCGCTGCTCGCCGACGTACTGCCCCACGATCCCGCTGACCTGTGGGAGCCGGGCGGCCCCGCCCGCCTCGCGGAGCGCATCGCCGTCGCCTGGGCCGAGCAGCACGGCGCCCGGCCGACCGCGCCGTGGAGCACCTGGCAGGCCGCGGTCGCACTGAAGACCGAGATGCCGGCGGCCCACCTGTGCCACCTTCTCCTCGATCCGCCCAACGCCACCCTTCCGCCCGGCTTCCACCTGCGCATATGGCCCTTCGCACCCGAGCACCGGCACCTGCGCACCGCGTGGGACGTCATGGGCCGCTACGACGCCGAGACCGTCACGGACGCCCTCTTCACCGGCCTGACGTGGGCGTACGCTGACCTCCCTGCAGGCGACCCCGTCCGTGCCGGGGCACCGGAGGCCGTCCGCCACCTGCGCACCGTACTGGCCGGCGGTGACTCGCCGGCCCGAGTGATGCGCGCGGGCCTGGTCCACGGCGAACGGGGCGGCGCCCGCTGGGACTGGCTCACCGACGGCACCTGCGACCGCGTCATGTCCCGCATCACCGCCGACGACCTGCCCGCGGGCCGCTACGAGTCCGATCCGCGCGCCTGCGCCCCCGAGCTGGTCGCCGACGTCGCGGACACTCTCGGCCTGTCTGAGGACGCCGTCGCCCTCCACCTCCAGCTGCTGACGCTCCCCGTTCCGTCGGACCGTAACGTGCGGCGCTGGAACGCCTGGACACCGGCCCGCCACAAGGCGGCCGCGGCGGAGCTGCTCGCGCACGGCCTGGCGGTGGAGGACCGCCGGGCCCGCGCCGGACGCACCCTCTTCCTGCCCGGCCCGTGGGCACACGCCAAGCAGCCGCTGCCGCCGATGGAGTCCTGGAAGGCGCCCCTGACCGGCGCCCGGCTCTCCGCCGCCGGGACCGAGGTGCTGGACGTCGAGCTGCCGCCGGGCACGCTGCCCGAGCTGTTCGCCGAGGCGTGGCGGCTGGTCCGCGGAGGGGAGGGCCCGAAGGCGGCCTGAGAGGGCCAGCTGCTGGAGGCGAAGGAGAACCTTCAGCGCCTGCGCGCCGCCGTCCCGTTCAGCGAGGAGGAACGAGAGGCAGTCGAGGACGATCAGGCTGCCCTCATCAAGCTCCGCAAAGGGCAGGCCAAGTGTGGCTGTCGCTGCCCGCAATTTCAAGGGAGTCACCGACAACCGTCACGAGACCTCCTGGATCGACGCGCGACGCTTCGTCTGACACACGGTTGACCTGCTGCCGTGCCCCCCTGATTCCACAGAACCCAGCCGAACGCCGTACGCACCGCCCGGCCCAGTCATCCCTCGACCGCCCGGTACATGAGGTGCTTCGGCTCGCCTTGGGTGAAGCGCAGCAACTTGCTGGTGGATCCGGTGCCAGATCCGACCGCAACAGCCGCGCGGAGTCGACGTTCCTCGGCCTGGGCAGCAGGTTGACGTCGAGCGTGTGAGCGGAGGCGAATTTGGCGATGAAGGCGCCGCGCCTATCGGTGTCCTGCCGGACGATCTCCACGTCCGAGCACGGGACGGCGATTTGTTCGGTGCCGTCAGCGTGCAGCGTGGGCATCGGCGGTCCGGCGGCGACCGAACCCGCCCGCGCCCTGCTCAACTGCCCAGAGACCAGCTGCTGGAACCTGCCCCAAACTCAAGCCCCTCCGGTCGCAATCTCCTTCGAGTGAAAGCTGCCCGGTGCCGGACCGCTGCGCAGCAGCGGCGCCCCGCCTGCTGCAGCGGGTGAGGGACGGAAGGGGCCAAGGCCCATTGCGTTCACCTGGAAGCTCTTCCAACGGCCCCTGACCAGCGACGAGAGTAGTGAGCGCCGGCAGGGAACACCGACCGGCGGGCAAGAACCGAGAACGCATCACCGAGGGCTACGGACCGGGTCTCCGGTCGCCCGAACGCTCCGATTCAGCAAAGGACTTCTGCCGTCATCCGCACCCGAATCGCCCTGGCCGCCGACCCTGCTGCCGCAGCGGCCACCACGAACTCCACCGCGGCCGCCACCCCGGTCGGGAAGCCGGTCGTCGCCACCACCGACGACGTGGTCTGGCAGTAGGCCCCCCAGCCCGGCGTCCCCAGCCCGACTCAGCTCCACTCAGCTGCACTCAGCGTGTCAGCGCCACTGAGCTCCACTTCTTCGTCCGCCCCGGTCCAGCCGTGACCGCTGCTCCTGCAGGGCAGCAGTCATACGGACTGCGCGGGCACCACCAACTTCTCGCCAGCAGCACCGACCCGAGGATCTGTCATGTCCCTGTCGTTTCGTACTCGCCGCTCCCTCTCCGCCGCCGGTGTCACCCTCGCCGCCATGGGATGCACCCTGAGCCTGGCCGCCGCCCCCGCCTTCGCCGACACCACCACCCAGGCCGCTGCCCTGGCCCGGGCACAGGTCGGCGACCACGCCTGCTCGATCAACACCCTCGGCGGTAGAGGCTTCCTGACGAGCTGCAACACCGCCACCGGCTACGAGGCGGAGCCCTGGTGCGCGGACTTCGTCAAGTGGGTCTGGAAGAACTCGGGCTTCAACGTCAGCGGGACGGACGCACGGGCCTCTTCGTTCTACTCCTACGGCCAGTCGAACGGCACCCTGCACACCTCGTCCTCGTACCAGCCCCGGGTCGGAGACGCCGTGGTCTTCGAGTACTCGAACGGCTGGGCCCAGCACGTCGCCATGGTCACCGCCGTCTACTCGGACGGCTCGATCATGACCACCCACGGCAACTGGAGCGACCGGGTCGCCGACGTCGCGGTGAGCGCCTCGCAGAAGCAGGTGGGCGACACACCCAGCTCCATCGGCCAGCGCATCAGCGCCTACGTCACGCCGCTCGGCGCGACCCCGGCCTCGTACAGCAAGGGCGACCGCGACTTCACCGGTGACCTCAACGACGACCTGCTGGGCGTGAGCGCGAGTGACGACAAGCTGCGCATGTACGCCGGCAACGGTGACGGCGAGTTCGCTTCGCACGAGGTCGGCCCCGGCTGGGGCGGCATGGACAAGATCAGGGCGGCCGACTTCAACAACGACGGCGAGGGCGACCTCGTCGCCCGCAACGCCTCGACCGGCGACCTGTACCTCTACCTCGGCAACGGCAACGGCGGCTTCAAGAGCACCACGAAGATCGGCACCGGCTGGAACAGCATGTCCGACTTCGTCGCGGGCGACTTCACCGGTGACGGCAAGGCCGACATCGTCGGGGTCCGCAAGGACGACGCGACCCTCCAGCTCTACTCGGGCACGGGCACGGACGTGACGCACACGAAGCAGATCGGGCAGGGCTGGTCCGGCA
>NZ_JBHWJJ010000096.1:0-31543 GCF_042732005.1 Streptomyces sp. NPDC059851
TATATCAACACTCACCACGGGGTCGCCTGCTACTTATGTTTATACGAGCGGGGGGTACCCACCCCCGCTGGGGGCCCCCCCGCCCCCCGCGCCCCCCCCCTCTCGCCTGTTTCGGTTCGCGCTCGAAGCCGGCACCTCCCGCGTGATCTCTTCGGTGCGGGCCGGTATGGCGTCGGTGAGCGCTTTCCGTCTGTAGGTAGTGACGAAAGCCAAGTGAACGTGCAGGTCGTGGACAACATGGTGACCGGTTCTGACATCGGGATCAGGGTTCCAGCGCGGTGGCGTAAACCAACGCTAGGCTCTCAACTGTGAGTCAGGACACCCTGGTCACGTGGCAGTTCGGGCACCGTGCCCGGCTTGCACTGTCGCCTGCCGGGGCTCGCGCAGGGGATGATCAAGCGCACGCGGCCCGCACCATGTGGAACCTGCTGCACGCCTGGTGGCAGATGATGCCGAAGGAAAAGCGAACCCTCGCCAACGCGGACGCCGCGATCCGCCAGGCCCGCAAGGACATCGACTTCCTCGCCGTGCTGCCCGCGCAGGCCGCGCAAGCGGTCCTCAAGACCTACTTCCAGGCGTGGAAGAACTGCTGGGACGGCCGCGCCGACTTAACGCCTGAGGAAGCCGGACACGGGCGGGCCCGTCAGGAGTAGGCCGGTGACTCCCGGCGGGACAGCGCGACCACCCGCTCCGCGCCCGCCAGGACCGCCGGGTCGACGAACCGGCCGTCGGGCAGGGCCACCGCACCCGGGCTGCGCCGCGCCGCCGCGACGATCTCCTCGGCGGCGCTGACCTCCTCAGGCGCCGGCAGGTAGGCCCGTTCGATCACCGGAAGCTGCCGCGGGTGGATCGCCGCCCGACCCAGGAACCCCAGGGCCCGGCCCCGGGCACAGGAGGCGGCGAGCGCCTCCATGTCCCGGATGTCCGGGAACACCGACTGGGCGGGCGGCGCCAGCCCCGCCGCCCGGGCGGCGACCACCACCCGGGAGCGCGGCCAGTCCAGCCCCGCCTCGGCACTGATCCCCAGGTCGGCGCGGAGGTCGGCCTCCCCGAGGGACAGCCCGCGCAGGGCGGGGTGCGCGCGGGCGATCTCGTACGCCCGCTCCACGGCCAGCGCCGATTCCAGCAGGGCGTGCAGCGCCACCCCGCCGGTGCGGTCGGCGGCCTGGACGACCTGCTCCGGGGCGGTGATCTTCGGCAGCCGCAGCCCGGCCAGTCCCCGCTTCCCGGTCAGCGCGGCCAGGTCGGCGCCGCCCCAGGGGGAGTCGAGGGCGTTGACGCGGACGTGGACGGCGACCGGTGGCCGCTCGGCCAGCAGCTCGGCGGTGGCCGCCCGGGCGTACTCCTTGCGGGAAGCCGACACCGCGTCCTCCAGGTCGACGATGACGGCGTCGGCCCCCGAGCGCAGGGCCTTGGCGACCACTTCCGGGCGGTCACCGGGTACGTAGAGCCAGGTCAGGATCACAGGGCCCCTTCCATGCGGAGCGCGCTGATCTCGGCCTCGGTCAGGCCGAGCTCGGTGAGGACGGCGTCGGTGTCCGCGCCGTGCGGGCGGCCCGCCCAGCGGATCGCGCCGGGGGTCTCGGACAGGCGGAACAGGATGTTCTGCATCCGGAGCGGGCCGAGCTCCGGGTCCTCGACCTCGGTGACGGTGTCCAGGGCCGCGAACTGCGGATCCGCGAGGACGTCCCGTACGTCGTACACCCGGGCGATCGCGGCCTCGGCCTCCTCGAAGGCGGCGACCACGTCCTCGGCCTTGTGGCGGGCGATCCAGCCGCCGACCGCCTCGTCCAGCACCGGGGCGTGGGCGGCCCGGCCGGAGCCGGTCGCGAACCACGGCTCGGCGGCCAGATCGGGCCGGCCGACCAGGCGCAGCACCCGCTCCGCCACCGACTGCGCCGAGGTGGAGACCGCCAGCCAGCGGCCGTCGGCGCTGCGGTAGGTGTTGCGGGGGGAGTTGTTGACGGAGCGGTTCCCGGTGCGCGGCTGGACGTAGCCCAGCTGGTCGTACCAGAGCGGGTGCGGGCCCAGCACGGTCAGGATCGGCTCGATGATGGCCAGGTCCACGACCTGCCCGCGGCCCGTGCGCTCACGGCCGGCGAGCGCCGTCATCACGGCGTACGCGCAGGTCAGCGCAGCGATCGAATCGGCGAGCCCGAACGGCGGCAGGGTCGGCGGGCCGTCCGGCTCCCCGGTGATCGCGGCGAAGCCGCTCATCGCCTCGGCGAGGGTGCCGAAGCCGGGGCGGCGGGCGTACGGGCCCTGCTGCCCGAAGGCCGTGACGCGGGCCAGCACCAGCCGCGGGTTGGCGGCGGACAGCTCGTCCCAGCCCAGGCCCCACCGCTCCAGGGTGCCGGGGCGGAAGTTCTCGACGACCACGTCCGCGGTGGCGGCCAGCCGCAGCAAGGTGTCCCGGCCGCCCGGCGTGGACAGGTCGAGGGTCATCGTCCGCTTGTTCCGGCCCAGCAGTTTCCACCACAGGCCGATCCCGTCCTTCGCCGGTCCGTGGCCGCGGGAGGGGTCGGGGCGGCCGGGATGCTCGACCTTGACCACCTCGGCGCCGAAGTCGCCGAGCAGGGTGGCGGCCAGGGGCCCGGCGAACAGGGTGGCGAGGTCGAGCACCCGCAGGCCGGCCAGCGGCCCGGCCTCCCGCACCGCCCGCTCCCGAGGTCCGAGGTGCGCCGCCCCCGTGGCCCCGGTGGCCCCGGTGGCCCCCGTGGCCCCGGTGGCCAGGGGGGACACGGCCCGGCCCGGCGGCGGGGTCACGATCCGCCGCCGGCGGCGAAGGCCGCGTCGGTCTCCGCCCGCGCCGGCATCGAGTCCTGGGCCCCGGGCCGCTGCACGGACAGGGACGCCGCCGTCGCCGCCCACGCCAGCGCCTCGCGCACCGGCCGGCCCTCGCCCAGGGCCACCGCCAGCGCCCCGACGAACGTGTCCCCGGCCGCCGTGGAGTCCACCGCCCGCACCCGCGGCGCGGGCACCGCGTACGGCTCCCGCCCCCGTGCCGCGTACAGCGCCCCCGCCGCGCCCAACGTGACCACCACCTCCGGCACGTGCTCCAGCAGCGCCGCGGCCGCCTGGCGCGGGTCCGTCAGACCGGTCAGCGCCGCCGCCTCGTGCTCGTTGGGCACCAGCACGTCCACCGAGGCCAGCAGCTCCGCCGGCAGCGGCTGCGCCGGCGCGGGCGTCAGTACCGTCCGCACACCGTGCGCACGGGCCGCACGGGCGGCCGCCCGGACCGCGGACAGCGGCACCTCCAACTGGAGCAGCAGCGCCCCCGCGGCGGCGATCCGCGCCTCGTCGCCCTCCTCCAAGCCGGTCACGCGGGCGTTGGCCCCCGGGATGACGATGATGCTGTTGCCGCCCTCGTCGTCGACGGTGATGTGCGCGGTGCCGCTGGCGCCCTCCACGGTGCGCAGGCCCGCCGTGTCGACCCCGGCCGCGGTGAGCGCGGAGCGCAGCCGTACGCCGAACTCGTCGGCGCCGACCGCGCCGATCATCACCACCTGCGCCCCCGACCGGGCGGCGGCGACGGCCTGGTTGGCGCCCTTGCCGCCGGGTACGGTGCGGAACGAGCGGCCGGTGACGGTCTCCCCCAGGCGGGGGGCCTTGGGTACGTAGGCGACGAGGTCCATGTTCGTACTGCCGAGCACGGCGATGGCCGTCATGAGCGTGCTGCCTCCTGTGCGGTGAGCTGGGCGAGGGTGTCGAAGCCGATGCCGTCGAAGCCGGCGACGGTGGTGGCCAGGCGGTTCTTCAGGGGCGCGGCCCAGCGGTCCGGGACCCGGCCGGCCACCAGGGCGGCGATCGAGCCGGCGGTCGCCCCGTTGGAGTCGGTGTCCCAGCCGCCGGAGACGGCACGGCAGACCGAGCGGGTGAAGTCGCCGTCGGCGTGGGTCAGGGCGGCGGCGACGAGGGCGGTGTTGGGGACGGCGTGGACCCAGTGGTAGTGACCGTAGCGGGCGTGCAGCCGGTCCACGACACGGTCGAAGTCCCGTTCCTCGTGCGCCGCCCGGACCGCGTGGCGGACGGCCCCGGCCAGGCGCGCGCCCGGTGGTACGGCGGCCAACCCGGCGCGCAGCGCGGTGTGCACGTCGGCCCGGCCGGAGGCGGCCTCCGCGATGGCCGCGGCGGCGAACAGGGCGGCGTACAGGCCGTTGCCGGTGTGGCTGAGCGCGGCGTCCCGGTATGCCTGCTCGGCGGCGGCCGCCGGGTTGCCGGGGTTGGTCCAGCCGTGCACGTCGGCGCGGATGAGGGCGCCGATCCACTCCCGGAAGGGGTTGTGGTGCGTGGCCGTCGCCGGGGGCTCCAGCCCGAGCAGCAGGTTCCGGTACGCGATGCGCTCGGCGGTGAAGGTACGGCCGGCGGGGAGCTCGTCGAGCCAGAGCCGGCCGACGTCGGCGGTGGTGAAGCCGTGGCCGTGGCGGCGCAGGAGCAGCAGGTTCAGCAGCGGGTAGTCGAGGTCGTCGTCCTCGGGCGTGCCGTCGATGTTCTCGGCGAGGGAGGTGGCGGCGGACCGGCGGTTCCACGGGTACGCGGCCAGCAGGTCGGGCGGCACGCCGCGGGCGGTGAACCAGTCGTCCAGCGGCCAGTTCCCGGCCGCCCGGGCCAGCGCCCGGATCCCCTCCAGCGGGAGCTTCTCCACGGGCTTGCCGAGCACGCACCCCACGGCCCGCCCCACCCACGCCGCCTCCAGCCGCACCTGCAGGCCGCCGCTCCCCGCCGTGGAGGTGTCGCCCGCGGGCGGGGGGCCGGCCGCGGACCGGGCGCCGCCCCCGAACCCGCCCGCCCTCCCGGCCCGGGTGGGCCGGGTTGCGGCCGGGGCGGGCCCGGCGGCGACGCGTCCGGCCGCGGCTCGCTCCGCCCCGGCCCCCGCGATTCCAGCCCCGGTGGCCGCGGATCCGGCGGCGCAGGCGGCGGTGATGGCGGGCCAGGCGGTCGGTTCGGCGGAAGCCGAGGGGCGGGGGAGCGCGGCCAGTTCGGCCAGCAGGACGGTGGCCAGGTCCCGGAGCTCCGGCGGGGCGGGGTCGGCGGAAGCGCCGGCCCGGTCGGGGGCCGGGCAGCCCCCCGCCGCCAGCCAGCGGCGCAGCAGCGGCTCCGCGTCCCGCCCGTCCTCGGCGGCCTGCCGCAGCTCGTGGCCGACCAGGTCCTCCGGCTGCACCCAGGTCAGTCGCAGCCCGCCCGGGGCGCCCATCACAGGGCCGCGATCGTCACGAAGGCCGCCTCGTGGGCGCGGCGGCGGGTCCTGTCCAGGGCGAAGACCTCCCGGGCGACCGCGGCCAGCGCCGCCGCCGGCGCGTGCAGGTCGAGCCGGCTGGCTTCGGCGACCTGCTTGGCCCAGCGGGCCGGGACCGCGGCCCCGCCCGCCAGCGCCCCGGCGACCGCCCCCGCCATGGTGGCGATGGAGTCGCAGTCCCGGCCGTAGTTGACGGCCCCGAGCACGGCTTCCTCGTACGCGCCGTCCGCGACGACCAGCATGCCGAGCGCGACCGGCAGTTCCTCGATCGAGTGCAGCCGGGACGGCCGCCGGGCGCCCAGGGACGGCGTGCGGTAGTCGTCGCCGACCGAGTCGTACGGGGCCACCGCCGCCCGCAGCGGCCCCAGCGCCGACTCGAAGTCGCGGTACCGCCCGGCGACTTCGCAGACCGCCTCGATCGCGGCCCGCGTACCGTCCTTGGCCAGGGCGAGCGCGGCGTCCACTACCGACGGCACCGTCGCTCCCGGCACGCACGCCGCCGCCACCGCCGCCGCGAGGACACCCGCGGCCTCCCGCCCGTACGAGGACTGGTGGGCGCCCGCGATGTCCAGCGCCTCTGCGTACGCGCCCGCCGGATTGCCGGCGTTGACGATGCCGACCGGCGCCATGTACATCGCGGCACCGCAGTTGACGATGTTCCCGCTGCCCGCCTCGCGCGGGTCCGCGTGCCCGTAGTGCAGGCGGGCCACGATCCACTTCTCGGCGAGGAAGATCCGCTGGAGGGGGAGGGCCTCGGCCTCCAGCTCGGGGATCCAGCGGGGGCGGGTCATCAGGTCGGGGACGAGGTGGTCGGCGACCGCGTACGCGTCCAGGTGGTCCCGTACGGCCTCGTACACCCGGACCAGGGCGTGCGTCATGAGGGTGTCGTCGGTGACGTGGCCGTCGCCCTTGTGGTACGGGGCGATGGGCCGGGCGGTGCGCCAGTCCTCGTACCAGGGGCCGACGATGCCGTGGATGCGGCCGCCGTGGCGCTGCACGATCCGGTCGGGGGACCAGCCTTCCACCGGGCCGCCGAGGGCGTCGCCGACGGCCGCCCCGACGAGGCAGCCGGCCGCCCGGTCTTCCAGAGTGAGCGTCATGTCCGAATCATCCCTTGAGTGAGGTGAGTTCCGTACGAGCGAGCAGCGCGGCGAGTTCGACGAGGTCGGTGCCGGCGAGGCGGGGCAGGGCGCAGCCGGACAGGACGCGGCAGGCCTCGCGCCAGGCGGCGGGGATCGAGTCGCCGCCGCCGAGGGCGCCGGTGAGCGCCCCGACGAGGGCGGGGGCGGAGTCCGCGACCCGGGACAGACAGGCCGCGGCGGGGACGGCGTCGACCGCGCGGCCGCGGGCGGCGGTGGCCAGGGCGAGGGCGACCGGGACGGTCTCGGCGGCGGCGATGCCGTAGCTGTAGACGTGGTCGACGATCTCGTGTTCGAGGGTGGGGACGATGGCGAAGGCGCCGCCGCCCTCCGTGTGGGTACGGGCGAGCTCCACGGCGTGGCGGGCGTTGCGGCCGATCTCGGTGGCCTCGGGGAGCTGGGCGAGGGCGGCCTCGACGGCGGTGTCGGCGTCCGCCCCGGCGAGGGCTGCGGCGAGGGCGGCGGCCATGGCGCGGGCGCCGTGGACTCCGTCGCCGTCCTGGGTGTAGCGGGCGTCGAACTCGGCGAGGTCGGCCGCGGCAGCCGGGTCGCCGGGGTGGACGCAGGCGAGCACGCAGGCGCGGACGCAGGCGGCGTCGTCGAAGTAGTGCGGGTTGTCGTGGCCGGTGGCGGGCGGTCGCAGCCCGGCGGCGAGGTTGCCGAGGCCGGCCCGTACGGAGATCCGCGCGCGCAGCGGCAGCACGGCGGACTCGACCTCGGGAGCGCGCTCCGCGGCGGCGGCGATCTCGCTGGCCAGGGCGTTCCACGCGAGGTCGATCGAAGCCCGCATCCGGCGGGACCGGCTGAGGTCGCTGAGCAACCCCTCGGCGGCGGTGAGCACGGACTCGGCGGCGAAGGCGGCCCACTCGGCGTCGTCGGACGGGCCGAGCAGCAGGGGTTCCGGGGGCTGGTTCAAGGCGATGGGGACGGGGAGGGTGGTGGTGGCGTTCTGCTCGGCGAACGTGTCCAGCTCCCGGGTGAGACGGCGGGTCCACTCGGGCATCCGGCTGGCCCGGTGCCGGGCGGCCGGCCACCCGGAGGCGTCCCCCGCCGCCAGCCCGAGCAACAACCCCTCGATCCGCCGTGCCGCTCCCGGTCCGCTGCCGGGGACGTCCCCGGGCCCGCCGCGCGGCACGATCCCGGGCGCTCCGTACGGCGTGGCCCCGGGCCCGCTGCCCGCCGCTTCCGGGGGTGCCCCGTCGGCTTCGGGGTGGTGGCGCGGGGGGCGTGCCCGGGGCGTTCCCGCAGGCCCGTCCGGGGCGTCCGCGGCGGGTGGCGCCTGGGGGGCGGGGACTGCGCCGGGGGCGGGGGCCGTGGTGGCCGGCGGGTGCGCTGCGCCGGGGCGGTCCCGGACGGCGGCGGCAGCCGGGGTCGGGGCTGGAGGCCGGGCCGGGGCCGGGGTGGGGGTGACGGCGGCGGGACTCGGCGTCGGGGCGGGGGCCGCTTCGGCGGGCGGGGTCATCGGGCGGTCTCGTATTCCGGGGTGAGGAGGTCGGCGACGTCCAGGACGTGGTAGCCGCGCATCGACGGCAGGCACCGGCCGCGCACCGGCCCGATCGCCGACGCCCACGCCCCGGGGATCGCGCCGAGGCCGCCCAGCGCCCCGGCGAGGGCGCCCGCCACCGCGGCCGTGGTGTCCGCGTCGCGGCCCATGTTGACCGCGGTCAGGACCGATGCGGCGAAGTCCCCGCGGCAGGCGGCGAACGCCCCGAAGGCCAGGCCGACGGCCTCCGGCGCCAGGTCCGTCCACGGGTAGCCGCCGATGACCACCGCCGAGCGGACCGCCCGTTCGCCGCGCGGGGCGGCGGTGACGGCCCGACGCAGGGACCGGGCGGTCCAGGAGTCCGACGGGATGACCGACAGGGCGGCGGAGACCACCGACGCGGGCCCGGCGCCGGCCATCGCCGCCGCGACGCCCGCCGCGACGGCCTGGCCGCCGTAGATGCCCTCCCCGTCATGGCTGACGGTGCCGTCGATCGCGACGAGCCGGGCGGCCTCCGCCGGCCGGCCGGCCGCGAACACCCCGAACGGCGCCGCCCGCATGGCCAGGCCGTCCGACCAGGCGTGCCGGTGCTGCGCGGAGATCGGGGCCGCGAGGCCCCGCCGCAGGTTCTCCAGCGTGCCCCGCTCGGAGAACCCGGCCCCGCGGAACGGCCCCTCGTCCAGGTCGGCGATCCAGTGGTGCCAGGCGCGCTCCACGTGCGCGACGGTGAGCGCCGATCCGTGGCGGGCCAGCAGCAGCGCCGAGAAGATCGCGTACTCCGTGTCGTCCGTGCCCGTCGGGTCCTCGGTGACGAAACCCTCGATCCGGCCCCATTTCGCGCGGATCTGCGACGGTTTCATGTTCTCCGCGGGGGCGCCCAGCGCGTCGCCCACCGCGAGGCCCAGGAGCGCGCCCCTGGACCGTTCGAGGAGGACCTGCGGGGGGCAGGGACCGCCCGGAGTGCGTGCAGCGGTCAGCTCCATGGCGCGCGCCTCTCCATCCGAGGGGGCTGGACGGGGCCATCACGACCCCTAGGGGGATTTGTGTCATGACATACGGTTTGCCGGTCGTCGCGAAACACCACGCCCGCACCGCCGTCACCCGGTCGCCGACCCGCAAATGCCCAGGTAAGTACGGCCTTCCTTGCTGGCGGGCGGCAGAAATCGTGCGTAGTTTCGAGGTGTTGGGGGTGGGTGGAGCGGTTCAGGGCTCCCGTGCGCCCCCCGTACGGACAAAAGGGGAGATACGTCGCATGTCCATCATCGACATCGAAGCGCCGCTGCACACGGCCCACCGGGACAACCACACCCACCGGGACGTCAACGGCGGCTGGCTGCGGCCGGCCGTGTTCGGTGCCATGGACGGGCTCGTCTCCAACCTCGCCCTGATGACCGGTGTGGCCGGCGGCGCCGTCGCCCCGCACGTCATCGTCATCACCGGATTGGCCGGTCTCGCCGCCGGCGCGTTCTCGATGGCCGCGGGCGAGTACACTTCCGTCGCCTCGCAGCGCGAGCTGGTCCTCGCCGAACTCGACGTCGAACGGCAGCAGTTGCGCAAGCACCCCATCGACGAGATGGAGGAGCTCGCCGAGCTGTACGTCTCCCGCGGCGTCACCCCGGCCCTCGCCCGCGAGGTCGCCGTGCAGCTGTCCCGCGACCCCGACCAGGCGCTGGAGATCCACGCCCGCGAGGAGCTCGGGATCGACCCCGACGACCTGCCGTCGCCGCTGGTCGCCGCGGCGTCCTCGTTCGGCTCCTTCGCGCTGGGCGCGCTGTTGCCCGTGCTGCCCTACCTGCTCGGCGCCACGGCCCTGTGGCCCGCAGTGCTGCTCGCCCTGGCCGGGCTCTTCGCCTGCGGGGCGGTCGTCTCCAAGGTCACCGCCCGGTCCTGGTGGTACAGCGGCCTGCGGCAACTGCTGCTGGGTGGCGCGGCCGCGGGTGTGACGTACATCCTGGGAACCTGGATCGGTGCAGCCATAGGCTGACCGCGCAGGGAATGAGACACTATGCAGAGCACAACATAAGTAGTCCGTTACTCGGCGGTTTCAATCCCGTGTCCGCCGGGCATCACAGCAGGGCGCGCCGGGCAACGATGCCCACGTTCTCGCGCCAGGACCCCGCCCAACGCCGTGCCCCGCACGCGCCGCGGCCCCTTTGACCTGCCACGCCACCCCCGAAGACCCTTTCTCTGCCCCGTGCGTGTCCGCATGGTGAAACGCCGATATCCGCTTCTCGGGATAGCAGCCATCATGTAACTTGCACGAAATTTCGCAGAGGGCCAACGTCGTCCCTCGGCCATGCACCAATGCCACGACGACGACGGGAGAGCCGATGCGTTCCGCATCCACGCACTCCGCGACCGGCCCCAGCACCACCGCCTGGTCGCCCATGGACGGTCGCCCCGCCCGACAGGGCATGTACGACCCGCGCAACGAGCACGACGCCTGCGGCGTCGGCTTTGTGGCCAACCTCAGCGGCGAGGCCGGCCACGCGCTGGTCGAGCAAGCGCTGACCGTACTGCGGAACCTCGAGCACCGCGGCGCCACCGGCTCCGAGCCGGACTCCGGCGACGGAGCCGGCATCCTCTGCCAGGTCCCGGACGCCTTCCTCCGCGAGGCCACCGGATTCGAGCTCCCCGAAGCCGGCGCGTACGCCGTCGGCATCGCCTTCCTCCCCGCCGACGGCACCGCACAGGCCGCCGCCGTGGAGCAGATCGAGGCCATCGCCGGCGAGGAGAACCTCACCGTCCTCGGCTGGCGCGAGGTCCCGGTCACCCCGGACCTGCTCGGCAACGGTGCCCGCACCACCATGCCGGCCTTCTCGCAGCTGTTCGTCGCTGGGGGCACCTCCCAGACGGAGTCTGGGGGAGGCGAGAACACCGGGATCGCCCTCGACCGCAAGGCGTTCGTGCTGCGCAAGCGCGCCGAGCGCGAGGCCGGCGTCTACTTCCCCTCGCTGTCCGCCCGCACCATCGTCTACAAGGGCATGCTGACCACCGGCCAGCTGGAGCCCTTCTTCCCGGACCTCTCCGACCGCCGCTTCGCCTCGGCGCTCGCGCTGGTCCACTCCCGGTTCTCCACCAACACCTTCCCGTCCTGGCCGCTGGCCCACCCGTACCGGTTCGTCGCCCACAACGGCGAGATCAACACGGTCAAGGGCAACCGGAACTGGATGCGGGCCCGCGAGTCCCAGCTCGCCACCGACGCCTTCGGCCGGGGCACCCTGGACCGGATCTTCCCCATCTGCACCCCGGACGCCTCCGACTCCGCGTCCTTCGACGAGGTCCTGGAGCTCCTGCACCTCGGCGGCCGCTCCCTGCCCCACGCCGTACTGATGATGATCCCGGAGGCCTGGGAGAACCACACCTCCATGGACCCGGCGCGCCGCGCCTTCTACCAGTACCACTCCACGATGATGGAGCCCTGGGACGGCCCGGCCTGCGTCACCTTCACCGACGGCACCCAGGTCGGCGCGGTCCTCGACCGCAACGGCCTGCGCCCCGGCCGCTACTGGGTCACCGACGACGGCCTCGTCGTGCTGTCCTCCGAGGTCGGCGTCCTCGACATCGACCCCGCCAAGGTCGTCCGCAAGGGCCGCCTCCAGCCCGGCAAGATGTTCCTCGTCGACACCGCCCAGAACCGGATCATCGAGGACGACGAGATCAAGGCAGAGCTGGCCTCCGCCGCCCCCTACGCGGAGTGGCTGGAATCCGGCGAGATCGAGCTGACGGACCTGCCCGAGCGCGAGCACGTCGTCCACACCCACGCCTCGGTCACCCGCCGCCAGCAGACCTTCGGCTACACCGAGGAAGAACTGCGCGTCCTCCTCGCGCCGATGGCCCGCACCGGCGCCGAGCCGATCGGCTCCATGGGCACCGACTCCCCGATCGCGGCCCTCTCCGAGCGCCCCCGGCTGCTCTTCGACTACTTCACCCAGCTCTTCGCGCAGGTCACCAACCCGCCGCTGGACGCCATCCGCGAGGAGCTCGTCACCTCGCTCGTGTCCTCCCTCGGACCGCAGGGCAACCTGCTGGAGCCGACCGCCGCGTCCTGCCGCAGCGTCACGCTCCCCTTCCCGGTGATCGACAACGACGAGCTGGCCAAGCTCATCCACATCAACGCCGACGGCGACATGCCCGGCATGAAGGCCGCCACCCTCTCGGGCCTCTACCGGGTCTCCGGCGGCGCCGACGCCCTCGCCGCCCGGATCGCCGAGATCCGCGCCGAGGCCGACGCCGCCATCGAGGGCGGCGCCCGCCTCATCGTCCTGTCGGACCGGCACTCCGACGCCGAGCACGCGCCGATCCCGTCGCTGCTGCTCACCGCCGCCGTGCACCACCACCTGATCGCCACCAAGCAGCGCACCCAGGTCGGTCTGCTCGTCGAGGCCGGCGACGTCCGCGAGGTCCACCACGTCGCCCTGCTCATCGGCTACGGCGCCGCCGCCGTCAACCCGTACCTCGCCATGGAGTCCGTCGAGGACCTGCTGCGCGACGGCACCTTCATCGACGGCATCGAGCCCGAGAAGGCCATCCGCAACCTGATCTACGCACTCGGCAAGGGCGTCCTGAAGGTCATGTCCAAGATGGGCATCTCCACCGTCGCCTCCTACCGCGGCGCCCAGGTCTTCGAGGCCGTCGGCCTCGACGAGCAGTTCGTCGAGACGTACTTCCAGGGCACCGCCACCAAGATCGGCGGCGCCGGCCTCGACGTCATCGCCAAGGAGGTCGCCGCCCGCCACGCCAAGGCCTACCCCGCCTCCGGGATCGCCCCCGCGCACCGCACGCTGGAGATCGGCGGCGAGTACCAGTGGCGCCGCGAGGGCGAGCCGCACCTGTTCGACCCGGAGACGGTCTTCCGCCTCCAGCACGCCACCCGCAACCGCCGGTACGACATCTTCAAGAAGTACACGGACCGGGTGAACGAGCAGTCCGAGCGCCTGATGACGCTCCGCGGCCTCTTCAGCTTCACGTCCGACCGTCCGTCCGTCCCCGTGGACGAGGTCGAACCCGTCTCCGAGATCGTCAAGCGGTTCTCCACCGGCGCCATGTCGTACGGCTCCATCTCCCGGGAGGCGCACGAGACCCTCGCCGTCGCCATGAACCAGCTCGGCGGCAAGTCCAACACCGGCGAAGGCGGCGAGGACCCGGACCGCCTGTACGACCCGGCCCGCCGCTCCTCCATCAAGCAGGTCGCCTCCGGCCGCTTCGGCGTCACCTCCGAGTACCTGGTCAACGCGGACGACATCCAGATCAAGATGGCCCAGGGCGCCAAGCCCGGCGAGGGCGGCCAGCTGCCCGGCCACAAGGTCTACCCGTGGGTCGCCAAGACCCGGCACTCCACCCCGGGCGTCGGCCTCATCTCCCCGCCGCCGCACCACGACATCTACTCCATCGAGGACCTGGCCCAGCTCATCCACGACCTCAAGAACGCCAACCCGGCCGCCCGCATCCACGTGAAGCTGGTGTCCGAGGTCGGCGTCGGCACCGTCGCGGCGGGCGTCTCCAAGGCCCACGCCGACGTCGTCCTGATCTCCGGCCACGACGGCGGAACCGGCGCCTCCCCGCTCACCTCGCTCAAGCACGCGGGCGGCCCCTGGGAGCTCGGCCTCGCCGAAACCCAGCAGACCCTGCTGCTCAACGGGCTGCGCGACCGGATCGTCGTCCAGACCGACGGCCAGCTCAAGACCGGCCGCGACGTGGTCATCGCCGCGCTCCTCGGCGCCGAGGAGTTCGGCTTCGCCACCGCCCCGCTCGTCGTCTCCGGCTGCGTCATGATGCGCGTCTGCCACCTCGACACCTGCCCGGTCGGCATCGCCACCCAGAACCCGGTCCTGCGCGACCGCTTCTCCGGCAAGCCCGAGTTCGTCGTCAACTTCTTCGAATTCATCGCGGAGGAGGTGCGCGAGCTCCTCGCCGAGCTCGGCTTCCGCACCCTGGAGGAGGCCGTCGGCCACGCCGAGCTGCTCGACACCACCAAGGCCGTCACCCACTGGAAGGCGCAGGGCCTGGACCTGGAGCCGCTCTTCCACGTGCCGGACCTGCCCGACGGCGCCGTCCGCCACGCCCTGGTCGCACAGGACCACGGCCTGGAGAAGGCCCTCGACAACGAGCTGATCGAGCTCGCCGCCGACGCCCTGAACGCGGCCACCGCCGAAGAGGCCCAGCCCGTCCGCGCCCAGGTCGCCATCCGCAACATCAACCGGACCGTCGGCACCATGCTCGGCCACGAGGTCACCAAGAAGTTCGGCGGCGCGGGCCTGCCCGCCGACACCATCGACCTCACCTTCACCGGCTCCGCCGGCCAGTCCTTCGGCGCCTTCCTGCCGAGCGGCATCACCCTCCGCCTGGAGGGCGACGCCAACGACTACGTCGGCAAGGGCCTCTCCGGCGGCCGCATCGTGGTCCGCCCGGACCGCGCCGCCGACCACCTCGCCGAGTACAGCACCATCGCCGGAAACACCATCGGCTACGGCGCCACCGGCGGCGAGATGTTCCTGCGCGGCCGCACCGGCGAACGCTTCTGCGTCCGCAACTCCGGCGCCCTGGTCGTCTCGGAGGGCGTGGGCGACCACGGCTGCGAGTACATGACCGGCGGCACCGCCGTCATCCTCGGCGAAACCGGCCGGAACTTCGCGGCCGGCATGTCCGGAGGCGTCGCCTACGTCATCGACCTCGACCCGCGACAGGTCAACGCCGGCAACGCGGGAGCCGTCGAAACCCCCTCCGACGAGGACAAGCAGTGGCTGCACGATGTGGTGCGCCGCCACGAGGAGGAGACCGGCTCGACCGTGGCCGCGAAGCTCCTCGCTGACTGGCCCGCCTCGGCGGCCCGCTTCAGCAAGATCATCCCGACCACGTACAAGGCAGTGCTCGCCGCCAAGGACGCCGCTGAGCGGGCCGGACTCTCCGAGTCCGAGACCACCGAGAAGATGATGGAGGCGGCGACCCATGGCTGACCCGAAGGGCTTCCTCACCACCACCCGCCAGACCGCCTGCTCCCGCCCGGTCGAGGAGCGGCTGCGGGACTGGAACGAGGTCTACGTCCCCGGCTCCCTGCTCCCCATCATCAGCAAGCAGGCCGGCCGCTGCATGGACTGCGGCATCCCGTTCTGCCACAACGGCTGCCCGCTGGGGAACCTCATCCCCGAGTGGAACGACTACGCCTACCGCCAGGACTGGGCGGCCGCGGCGGAGCGCCTGCACGCCACGAACAACTTTCCGGAGTTCACGGGCCGCCTGTGCCCCGCCCCGTGCGAGTCGGCGTGCGTGCTCGGCATCAACCAGCCGGCCGTCACCATCAAGAACGTCGAGGTCTCCATCATCGACAAGGCGTGGGACAACGGCGGCGTCGCCCCGCAGGCCCCCGAGCGCCTCTCCGGCAAGACGGCCGCCGTCATCGGCTCCGGCCCGGCGGGCCTCGCCGCGGCCCAGCAGCTGACCCGCGCCGGTCACACCGTCGTCGTGTACGAGCGCGCCGACCGCATCGGCGGCCTGCTGCGCTACGGCATCCCCGAGTTCAAGATGGAGAAGGTGCACATCAACCGCCGCATCGAGCAGATGCGCGCGGAGGGCACCAAGTTCCGCACCGGCATCGAAGTCGGCCGCGACATCACCGCCACCGACCTGCGCAAGCGGTTCGACGCCGTCGTCATCGCGGCGGGCGCCACCGTCTCCCGCGACCTGCCGGTCCCCGGCCGCGAACTGAACGGCATCCACTTCGCGATGGAGTACCTGCCGCTCGCCAACAAGGTCCAGGAAGGCGACTTCGTCGCCCCGCCCCTCACGGCCGAGGGCAAGCACGTCGTCGTCATCGGCGGCGGCGACACCGGCGCGGACTGCGTGGGCACCGCCCACCGCCAGGGTGCCCTCTCGGTCACCCAGCTGGAGATCATGCCGCGCCCCAACGAGGAGCGGAACCCGGTCGCCCAGCCGTGGCCGACCTTCCCCATGCTCTACAAGGTCACCTCGGCCCACGAGGAGGGTGGCGAGCGGGTCTACTCCGTCTCCACCACCCACTTCGAGGGCGACGAGGACGGCAACGTCCAGGCCCTGCACCTGGTCGAGGTCGACTTCGTCGACGGCAAGCTGGTCCAGCGCGAGGGCACCGAGCGCCGCATCCCCGCCCAGCTGGTCACCCTCGCGATGGGCTTCACCGGCACCGACCAGTCCAACGGCCTGGTCGACCAGTTCGGCCTGGAGCTGGACCAGCGGGGCAACATCGCCCGCGACGCCTCCTACGCCACCAACGTCGACGGCGTCTTCGTCGCCGGCGACGCCGGCCGCGGCCAGTCCCTCATCGTGTGGGCCATCGCGGAGGGCCGCTCCGCGGCCCGCGGCGTGGACCGCTACCTGACCGGCAGCAGCACCCTCCCGTACCCGGTCAAGCCGACGGACCGCGCCCTGGCGGTCTGACCCGGAGCACGTGCAGTACCCCTCCCCGGAACGGGAGGACCCCCCATACGGTCCGTACAACGGCGTACGGAACTCGACACGGCGCCCGCCACCGTCCTCGACCACGGGATGGCGGGCGCTGTGGCGTGCGTGGGGGAGGGGCGGCCGGGAAACCCCGTACACCCCACCGGCCCCGCCCCGACCCTTCCGCGCCCCGTCCTACTCCGGCTGGACGACCGTTGCCGCCCAGCGTGTCGACGGGGTCGACGCCGTGACGGTGGCGCCGAAGCCGCCGTGGAGGCCGGTGCCCAGGGGGATCGTGATGCGGGCGGGGCTGCCGGCCGGGCAGTTCAGGGTGAAGGGGGCCGGGTCCCGGTCCGGGTGCTCGTCGAGCCGGAAGGCCACCTCGATGCTGCCTCCGCCTTCGCAGGCGAAGGTGGTGTGCGTGTCCAGCCAGGTGGCGAGGCCGCCCGAGACGAAGCCGCCCGAACCGGTCTGCTCGGGCACCCAGATGAGCCCGTCGGGCCCCGGGTGACCGAGCAGTTCGTCCGACGCCGCGGCCTGGCCCGCCCCCGCGGTCAGCGCCAGTGCCAGCGCCGAAGCCGTCGCCACCGTGGCGGCCGTCCTGCGCATGCCCCGTGCGTGCTTCATCCTGTCCCCCCGAGTTCCGTCGTCCTGGCCGGCATTCGACCGCACACCACGCTAGACGCTGCCACTGACAACGCCGGTCCGGAGCCCCGAGTGGGACGCCGTGCGGGCCGTGAGCGCGGCCAGGGCCGAGCGGCTCGTGACGCCCGTCTTGCGGAAGATGTGGGAGAGGTGGGTGTCCACGGTGCGCGGGCTGAGGTACAGGCGCGCCGCGATCGCCGGAGTGGTGAGGCCTTCCGCGACCAGGGCCGCGATCTCCTGTTCACGGCGGGTCAGCCCCGGTAGGAGGGGAGCCCCCGCCGGGACCGGCGTCGGCGCCGTCTCCCGCGGAGCCGGGTGTAACAGGTCCGCCAGGCCCGTCAGGAGGCGGGCGCCGCCCGTCTCGGCGAGTCCGCGGCCACGCCGCCACATGCGTTCCGCCGCTTCGGCGTCGCCCGACTCCGCCGTCAGGGACGCGCCGAGGAGCAGGGACTGCGCCTCCCACAGGGCCGCCCCCGAGCGGGCGGCTTCCTCCGCGGCCAGCGCGTACCGCTGCGCCGCCGCGCTGGCCGAGCCCTGCCCGGCCAGCACCTGGCCCTCGCTCCGCAGCGCCGACGCCCGCTGGACGGGCAGGCCCAGCTGCTCCGCCTCCCGGCGGGCCCGCTCCGCCCACGCCTCGGCGGCGGGCAGGTCCCCGGTGCAGACGGCGGCGGTGACCAGAGCCTCCAGGAACAGCGGCCGCATCGACGGCTGCAGACCGGCCAGGTCCGGCCCGCCCGCCCGGAGCATCGCCGACCGGGCCCGCCGTGCGTCCCCGGCGTGCAGCGCGGCGTAGCTCATCACGCACCACGACAGGGACGCCCACCAACTCGTCCGCGGACCGGCCGCTGCGACCGCCTCCTCGGCGACGGCCAGTGCGATGCCGTCCCCGGCCGGCTGGGCAGCGATCAGCACCTGCGCCTTGTTCGCCAGGACCAGCGCCAGCAGTTCGTCGCTGCCGATGCCGCGGGCGATGCTCTCGGCCTCGTCCACCAGGTCCAGGGCCGAGCCCAGCCGGCACGCGTGCACGTGGACGGTCGCCTTGCACAGCAGCAGGTGCGGCAGCAGGTGCAGGGGCCCGCCCCGCCGGGCGATGGCCACCCCGCGGTCGGCGTGCCGCTCCGCGTCCTCGTACCGCTCCAGGTAGAACTCGGCCCAGCCGAGCCGGGCCAGGGGCTCGCACAGGTCCGCGAGGTCGCGGTCGGTGAGGGCGTCCACGCAGGCCCCGGCGCGGTCGGTGTACTCCCGCGCCGAGGGCAGGTTCCCGTCGTACGCCTCCCCGAGCGCCGAGATCGCCAGGGCGCCCGCCGCGGCCGGGTCGTCGCCGAGGGCGCGGGCCAGTTCGTACGTGCGCAGCACCTCCGGTCGTACGTCCCGGTACGCCGAGGAATGCGGTGCCGAGGAGCCCAGTTCCAGGCCGAGGGCCACCGCCTCGGCGGGGCGGGGGGCGGGACGTCGCCGCAGCTCCCGGCGCAGGAGGGCGACCGAGGCCCGGTACTGGCCGAGGTGACGCTCCATCGAGGCGCACAGGGTGACCGCGGCCGCCCGCACCCCGCCGCCGTCACCGCCGCTGTCGGGGGCTTCGTCCGCCGCCGGCATCGCGGCGATCACCTCGTGGAGCAGGTCACGGCTTTCGCGGAGGTTCCCGCACACGCTCAGCGCCCGCGCCCGCTTCAGTAGCAGCTCCCGCCGGCGCGCCGTGTACGGGGGCGTGTCCGGCAGCACCCGCAGTACCACTCCCAGCCAGTGCGCGCTGCTCGCCGGGGCCGTGGCCTCGGACTGCCCGGCCGCCTCCAGCAGCACGTCGGCGAGGTCCGGGTCCCAGCCGGTCAGCGCCCGCTCCACGTGGTGGGCCCGTACGGACGCGGACGCGCCGGCCCCGGCCAGTGCGGCGGCGGCCCGGCGGTGCATCCCGGCGCGCCGCCGGTGTTCGGTGTTCTCGTGGACGACGGCCCGCAGCACCGGATGGCGCAGCGACCACCTCCCGCCCGGGCCGGGGCGCAGCAGGTCCCGGCGGGCGAGCGCGCTCAGGTCCGCATGGAGCCCGGCCAAGTCGGTGGCGGCCGCGGTCAGCGCCAGCAGCGGGGGCGTGCTGTGGTCGCCGAGCACGGCCGCCGCCTCGGCGGTGCGGCGCTGCGCGGCGGTCAGCGGGGTCAGCTCGTCGAGCAGCAGCGTGGCGAGCCCGCCGGCCGGGACCGTGGTGCCGGACTGCCCCTGGAGCAGGGTCAGGAAGTACAGCGGGTTGCCCTCGCTGGCCGCGTACAGCCGGGCGGCCCGGTCGGGCGGCAGCCCGGCGGCGAGGTGTTCCACGCAGGCGTCCTCGGCGAGCGGCCCGAGGTCCAGGCGGAGCACGGCCCCGGTGTCGATGCCACGGGTGAGCGCGGCCGTGAGGGAGGGCGAGGTCTGCCGGTCCCGCCGGGCCACGGCGATCACGACGGGCGCCCGCAGGGGATGCCTCACGAGGTGGTCGAGGAGTTCCAGCGAGGCGGGGTCGGCCCAGTGCAGGTCGTCGAGGGCGATGAGCAGGCCGGTCCCGCCGCGCCCGGCCAGCGCGGCGAGCAGCCGGGCGGTGGCGCGGTGTGCGGCGAAGCGGTCCGCGGGGGCGGCCCCGGGCGGCGATCCGGCCGTCCCGGGCGGCGATCCGGCGGTCCCGGGCGGCGATCCGGCGGTCCCGGCCCCCGATCCGGCCATCCCTGACGTGGTTCCCGGCTCCGCCGCCCCGGTCGGCGCCCCCACCCCGTACAGGACCGGGGCCGCCGGCGACCGAGGGTCCAGGCCGTGCAGCAGTTCCGGGTCCAGATCGGCCAGGGCGTCGGTGAACAGCCGGAACGGGATGTGCCGTTCGTACTCGGTGGCCCGGCCGCGCAGCACCGTCATCCCGCGGTCCGCGGCCCGTTCGCACAGCTCCGTCAGCAGGCGGCTCTTGCCGATCCCCGCCGCACCCGTCAGATCGACGACTCCCGGCCGGCCTCCCCGCCCGTCGAGCACCGCCTCCAGCCGGTCCAGTTCGGCCCCCCGGCCAACCAGTGGAACCCTGTCCGTCATCGTGACCCTCCCCCCAGGACTCCGGTACCCGCAATGGACGACCGGAATACGTAAGCGGTTCTACGGATGCCGCTGCGGGAGCCGGGCTGCCAGCATCGGAAGGGATACCGGCTGCGCCTGACGAGGAGGCTGCATGCGCCGAATCCGTGTGCCCGTCGTTCCCTTCCTGCTGGCCGTCCCGGCGCTCGCGCTCGCGGGGTGCGCGGGCTCGGGGTCCTCCAGGACGGCCCTGTCCGATCCGTTCGCCTCCCGGCCCGCGTCGTCGCCTCCGGCCAGTGCGCCGGTCGCCCCGTCGACGCCGACGCCCACGTCTCCGCCGACGCCCACCCCGGCGTGCGTGCCCACCGCGAACATGGGTGAGACGGAGCGGCGCGACTACCTCAAGCACCTCAAGAACAGCGAACCCCGGCTCCCCATGGCCCTGTTCGCCACCGACAGCGGAGTGCACATCTTCCCGGAGGAGGCACGGCGGCCCTGCTCGGCGGTCCCGGTGCGGCTGGGCCACTTCCGGGTGGACATGGAACGCGCGATATCGGGCTCCGCCCAGTACTCGTTCACGTACGCGCCGATCAACACCGTCACCGTGAGCGTGGGTCCGCAGGACGGCACGGCCCCCGGCAGCCGGCCGCCCGCCGCGCAGAACTGCTCGGGCACGCTGTCCGTCGTGTACGTGGGCAAGGACATCACCGCCGACGAGCTGCCGGACGAGCTCAGCTTCCGGAACGGCTCGACCTCGCTGAAGTGGACCTCGGTCGACTTCGCCGACGAGCGGGTGCTCGACACCGTGTTCGTCCCGCCGCCGGACGCCAAGTCCTGCTGAACCGGCCCCGGCGCCGGCACGGCCCGGGGCGGGGGGTGCGCCGTGGGGGTGCGCACCGCCCGCCTCCGTGGCCTTACGGGGCGGGGTCCTCGCGCGGCGGCTCGTCGTCATTGCCGCGGCGGAAGGTGTGCAGCCCGCGCTGAGGGGTCCAGGTGCGGATCACCAGCTCGTCGCCGTCGACGCCGA
The DNA here is from genome assembly GCF_042732005.1 of Streptomyces sp. NPDC059851. NCBI lineage: Bacteria > Bacillati > Actinomycetota > Actinomycetes > Kitasatosporales > Streptomycetaceae > Streptomyces > Streptomyces sp. NPDC059851. Next base: position 20,967 of record NZ_JBHWJJ010000096.1, read on the forward strand.
TGTGGACGACCTCCGTCAGGTCCGTGTGGAACAGGTGGAACGGGTGCGGGGTCTGCGTCTCCTCCGCGTACCGGTGCAGCTCGGGCGGGTCCACTTGCTCGATCGCCCGCCCGGAGATCCGCACGTCCCCGTCGGGCATGGTTTCGCCCTCGCCCGGATTGCTGTGCAGCGCGAAGCGCGGGTCGTGCTGGAGGTCGCGGGCCTTCATGGAGCCCTGCATCATGCCGAGCCACAGCTCCCCGCCGCGGATGTCGACGTTCAGACCGCTCAGCCGCGGGGAGCCGTCCTTGCGGAGGGTGCCGAGGACGTGGTGGGGGTACTGCGCGAACCGGCGCCGGACGGTGGCCGCGAATTCCGGTTCCTGTTCTTCGAACGCTGCCCAGTTGTTCGTCGTCATGCGTCCATCAAAGCGCGCGGCACCGGCGACCGCCGGCCAGGCGCGCACGATGCCCGCAGCCCGGGCCGCCGCCAGCCAGGAAGGGAACTCCCCGACCAGCCGGTCGTACAGCTCCCGGTCCGGCATGCTGCGGGGGTCGGGGCCCGCGTGGAAGTAGCCCGCGTTGTCGACCACCCGCCGGGACGGCACGGGCAGTTCGTCGAGGCGGCGCAGGAAGTCGAACTGCTTGCCGTGGGTGTCGCCGAAGCCGACGAACTGCCAGAAGAGCGGCAGCCCGGCGGCCTTGCAGAGGTACTTCTCCGCGGCGAACCGGCTGACCGGGCCGCCGTCGGTCTGGAAGACGACCAGGGCGGGTCCGGTCGGGTCGGAGTCCAGGTAGTGGTCGATGACCGCGTCCATCGCCGCGTGGTACGAGGTCTTGCCCATGTGACCGAGGCGGGAGACGATTTCGGCGATGCGCCCGGCGTGCCCGGCGAGCGGTATCTCCTCGACCGCGTCGACGTCGGTGGAGAAGAACACCACGGGGACGCGGCCGTCGTCGTCCAGGTGCGCCGACAGGCCGAGCACCCGGTCCGCGAGCGCCTGCACGGTGCCGTCCCGGTAGTACGGGCGCATCGATCCCGAGTAGTCGAGGACCAGGTAGACGGAGGCGCGGCCGCCTTCCAGGCCGTGTTCGCGCAGTGCGGTCCCGGCGCTCTTGTAGAGGCTCACCAGGGCCGGAGCGGTCTGTTCGATCTTGCGGAGGTCGATCGCGCTGCCCGTCATGGGCCGAGGGTACGGCAGGGCGCGGTGGCGCGGTGGTCGCGGTGCCGGTACCCGTGACGGTGGCGGTGGCGGTGGCGTCGATGCTTCTCGTGACGGTGGCCCGCGGGCCGTGTGGCCGGGGCATGATGTGAGCATGTCGCTCGGGTCGATGCTGCTGCGCAACCTGCTCCTCCTGGCGGTGGAGTGTGGCGCCGTGCTGCTGCTGCGCGGGCCGGCGCCGTGGATTCCGGTCCTGCTGACCGTTTTCGTCGTCGGCTCGGGCGTACTCCACGGCACCGATGCCGAGTTCACCCCGCGCTTCGCGGTCGCGCTCGCCGCCGTCGGCGTCACCGAACTCACCGTGCGGGCCTGGGGGCCGCCGGATCCGCGGGCGATCGCGGCCGGGGTGGGGGCCGTGGTGCTGCTCGCCGTCCAGACCGCCACCGTGGCCCGGTACGCGCGCCGGCCGCGACGCCTACGGCGCCGCCGCACCTGAGGCCACCCGGCCCGGCAACCGCTGGTGGCGGGCCCCGGGGATCGAAAAGAATGCCCGCATGACGCCCACACCCCCGCCCGAGCCCGGCGCCGCGCCCGAGCCCGGCACCGCGCCCGCCCCGGGCCTGCACCCCGCGGAGCGGGCCCGGTCCTTCGACCGTGCCGCCCGGCTCTACGCCGCGCACCGGCCCGGCTACCCGGACGGGCTCTTCGACGCCGTCGAGGAACTCGCCGGGCGGCCGCTGCGAGGGGCCTGCGTGGCCGACGTCGGCGCCGGAACCGGAATCTCCACCGCCCTGCTGCACGCCCGCGGCGCCCGTGTCCTCGCCGTCGAGCCGGGCGACGGCATGGCCGCCGAGTTCCGGCGGGCCAACCCGCACATCCCCCTCGTACGCGGCGACGGAAACCGCCTGCCGCTCGCCGCATCCGCGTTCGACCTGCTCACCTACGCCCAGGCCTGGCACTGGACCGACCCCGCCCGGGCCGTCCCCGAGGCCCGGCGCGTGCTCCGCCCCGGCGGCGCACTCGCGCTGTGGTGGAACGACCCGGACACCACCGTCGACTGGATCGCCGGGCAGGAGGCCCGGGTCCGCGCCTTCTTCCACGGTGGGGTGACCCCGGCCCGGCTGCTGCCCGCCGAGCTCGCGTTCACCACCCGCACGGTGCGGTGGTCGCGCCGGATCCCCCTCGAAGCGCACCTCGCCAACCACGCCAGCCACTCCGCGTTCCTCGTCCTCGGCCCCGACGGCACCCGGGAGTTCCTGGACGCCGAACGGGCCTTGCTGCGACCGCTCTTCCCGGACGGCACGGTCGAGGAGCGCTACGTCACCACCCTCAACCTGGCCCGCGTATGAGACGGACACCGCTGCCCGGGCGGACACCGCTGCTCGCCCGTGCCGTGCGGGCCGTCGCCCTGACGGCGCTGTGCTGTACGGGCCCGGTCGCGTGCGTGCCGTTCGGCGGCTCCGCCGAGGCCGGCGTCCGCTACGCTGAGGACTTCGACCGCCACGAACCGCTGCGGGTGGAGGGCTATCCGACCGACGGGTCGCTGCGCCTCGTCCAGCAGGTCGTCTGGCGGATCGCGGACGGCGACCAGGGCCGGCTGGAGGACCTCTCCACGGACGACGCCCCGCCGCAGGAGCGGGCGGTCACGGCCCGGCGCTGGATCGCCGAGTTCCGCAAGGGCGCCGGGGGGAAGGCCACGGCGGTCTTCTGCGACCCCGGCGACGCCCGCCAGACGGTGGTGCTGCGCTTCCCCGGCACGGGGCAGACGAAGGTCCTCCACGTGCGGCTCGACGGTGTCGGCGGCGAGGACGGCTGGCGCGTACGGATGAACGAGCCCGCGGGCGCGCCGCCGGAGCCGCTGCCGCCCTGCGCCGCACTCTGACCCGGAGGGCGGGTGGGGTGCCCGTGAGCCGCCGGGCCGGTGCCACGGGTGTGCCCTAACCTCGGCCCCGTAAGGCTCCCACCCGATCCGGGAAGGCGGACGCGACGATGGCCCCGGCACCCCAGAAGATCACCACGTTCCTGATGTTCGAGGGCAGGGCGGAGGAGGCGATGACCTTCTACACGTCGCTGTTCGACGACGCCGAGGTCATCGACGTCACCCGCTACGGCGCCGAGGGGCCCGGCCCCGAGGGCAGCGTGCAGCACGCCACGTTCTCGCTCGCCGGGCAGCAGTTCATGTGCATCGACAGCTTCGTCAAGCACGAGTTCGGTTTCACCCCGGCCGTCTCGCTCTTCGTCCGGTGCGACTCCGAGGCCGAGCTCGACCGCCTCTACGCGGCCCTCGCCGAGCAGGGCGCCGAGCTGATGCCCGTCGGTGACTACGGCTTCAGCGCCCGCTTCGGCTGGGTCAACGACCGCTTCGGCGTCTCCTGGCAGCTGAACCTGCCCGCCTGACCTGGCGCCTCCGCCACGACCGCCGCCCGGCAGTCCCGCGGGCTGCCCCAGGCGTCCCGCAGGGGGCGTGCCTTGCGCAGCCACAGGGACAGGTCCAGTTCCTCGGTGTAGCCGACCGCCCCGTGCACCTGGAGCGCCGTCAAGGCCGCCCCGTACGCCGCCCCGCCCGCCGCGAGCTTCGCCGCCGCGACCTCGCCCGGGGCGGGGGACAGGGCCGCCGCCCACAGCAGCGGCCGCGCGAACTCCAGCGCCAGGAGCGTGTCCGCGAGCCGGTGCTTGACCGCCTGGAAGCCCCCGATCGGCATGCCGAACTGGGTGCGCTGCCGGGCGTACCCCACCGTGCGGGCCAGTAGTTCCTCGCCCAGGCCGAGGCACTGGGCCGCCGTCAGCAGCCGCGCCCAGCGGGCCGCCTCCCCGGCCGCCGCCGTGACGTGCGGGCCGACGGCCAGGAGCTCGCCCCCGGCCGGGGGGAGGGACAGCCGGCGCGCCGGGTCCGTCGACCGCAGCGGCCGTGCGCCGCCACCGGTCCCGGCCGGGACCACACGGAGTTCGCCGGACTCCGACACCGTGAAGCAGTACGCGGTCGTGTCCGCGTCCAGGGCGTACGGGCTCCCGCCCGGCAGCACCAGCGTCACCGCCTCCCCGCCCGCCGCCAGCCCCGGCAGGAACCGCTTCGCCACTGCCTCGTCCCCCAGCCGCGACAGCAGCACGGCCGCCGCGGCCGTCTCCACCACCGGCCCCGGCACCCCCGCCCGCCCCACCTCCACCAGCGCCACGGCCAGCTCCACCGGGAGCAGCCCCGCCCCGCCGTACGCCTCCGGCACGGCCGGCGCGAACAGCCCGGCCCGCGCCAGCCGCCCCCACAGCGCCCGTCCCGGGCCCGGGTCCCCGGCCGCCCAGGCCCGTACGGCTGCCGGGACCTCCGCGCCGGCCAGCAGCCCGCGCAGCGCCCGGGCGAAGTCCGACTGCTCCTCCGTCAGCAGGAAACGCATCAGCGGCGGCCCTTCGGAAGGCCGAGCAGCCGCTCGGCGATGATGTCGCGCTGGATCTCGTTCGTGCCCGCATAGATCGGCCCTGCCAGCGAGAACAACCACGGCTCGGCCCACTCCCCGTCCGCCAGCTCCGCGTCCGCGCCCAGCAGGTCCAGCGCCGTCTCGTGCAGCGCGATGTCGTACGTCGACCAGAAGACCTTGTTCAGGCTGGACTCGGCCCCGGTCCGCCCGCCCGCCGCCAGCCGCGCCGCACCGGCCCACGTGAACAGCTCGTACGCGCGCGCCCCGACCAGCGCGTCCGCCACGCGGTCGCGCAGCGCCGTGTCCGTTGGGTCCCCGGCCGCCCGCCACAGCGCGAGCAGCCGCCCGGCCGCCGCCAGGTACCGGCCGGGCGAACGCAGCGTGAGCCCCCGCTCGTCGCCCGTCGTCGACATCGCGATCCGCCAGCCCTGCCCGGGCCCGCCGATCACGTCCCCGTCGGGTACGAACACCCCGTCCAGGAAGAGCTCCGCGAAGGCCGGCTTGCCGTCCAGGCGACCGATGGGCCGCACCGTCACCCCCGGCGCCCGCAGGTCGAACATCAGGTACGTCAGCCCCCGGTGCGGCTGCTCACCGTCCGGACCGGTCCGGAAGATGCCGAAGGCCCGGTCCGCGAACGCCGCCCGCGAGGACCAGGTCTTCTGCCCCGACAGCAGCCAGCCGCCGTCCGTGCGCACCGCCCGGGACTTCAGCGACGCCAGGTCGGAGCCCGCCTCCGGCTCCGACCAGGCCTGCGCCCACACCACCTCGCCGCTCGCCATCGGCGGCAGCACCCGCGCCCGCTGCTCGGGCGTCGCGTACGCGAAGAGCGTCGGTGCCAACAGGCTGATGCCGTTCTGCGAGACCCGGCCGGGTGCGCCCGCGGCCCAGTACTCCTCCTCGAAGACCAGCCACCGCTCGATGTCCGCTCCCCGGCCCCCGTACTCCTCGGGCCAGGACACCGCCGACCAGCGGTCCGCGTACAGCTCAGCCTCCCAGGCGCGGTGGGCGGCGAAGCCCTCCGCGGTCTCAAGGGAGGGCAGGGGGGAAGCGGGGACGTGGCGGGCGAGCCAGTCCCGGGCCTCGGCCCGGAAGGCTTCCACCTCCGGTGGATGGGTCAGGTCCATCAGGCGCTCGCCTCCCCGGGTTCCCTAACAAGTGTTTGGTAGGTTAACGTGCGGGCGTGACCGGAGTCGAGGGCGCCGCGGCCGGAACCGCTGCCGGCCGTGCGGGCGCGGACCCCACCGCAGGCGCCGACGCCGAGGAGGCACCGCATGGACACCCCCGCACCGCCGACACCGCCGACACCGCCCGCACCACCGGACCCCGTCCCCGGGCACGGGCTGCTCGACGGCCGCAGCGCCGTCGTCACCGCAGCCGCCGGAGCCGGCATCGGCGGGGCCACCGCCCGCCGCTTCCTCCAGGAAGGCGCCCGCGTCGTCCTCGGCGACGCCCACGCCCGCCGCCTGAAGGAGACCGAGGAGGTGCTCGCCGCCGAGTTCGGACCGGACCGGGTCACCTCCCTGCCCTGCGACGTCACCGACGAGGCCCAGGTCCAGGCCCTCTTCGCGTACGCCGAACGCACCCACGGCCGCCTCGACGTCGTCGTCAACAACGCCGGCCTCGGCGGCACCGCCGCCCTCGTCGACATGACCGACGAGCAGTGGGGCAAAGTCCTCGACGTCACCCTGGGCGGCACCTTCCGCTGCACCCGCGCCGCCCTGCGCTCCTTCAAGGCCGCCGCCGCAGCCCGGTCAGCGCCTCCCCCGCACGGCGGCGGCGCCATCGTCAACAACGCCTCCGTCCTCGGCTGGCGCGCCCAGGCCGGCCAGGCCCACTACGCCGCCGCCAAGGCGGGGGTGATGGCCCTGACCCGCTGCGCGGCCCTGGAGGCGGCCGGGTTCGGCGTACGGGTCAACGCGGTCGCCCCCAGCCTGGCCGTGCACCCGCACCTGGCCAAGGTCACGAGCGAGGAACTGCTGGCCGAGCTGACGGCCCGCGAGGCCTTCGGCCGGTACGCCGAACCCTGGGAGGTCGCCAACGTCATCGTCTTCCTGGCCAGCGGCTACTCCTCGTACATGACCGGCGAGACCGTGTCGGTCAGCAGCCAGCGGGCCTAGCCCGAGAATGGGCCCGTGCCAACGAACGAGACGACGAACGAGACGACGGGCAAGAAGAAGGCGCAGGCGGCTGCCGGCCCCGAGCGCCGCCGCGAACTCCTCGACACCGCCGCCGAGGTGTTCGCCGCCCAGGGCTACAACGCCACCACCGTCCGCAAGATCGCCGACGCCGCCGGCATGCTCGCCGGCAGCCTCTACTACCACTTCGATTCCAAGGAGTCGATGCTCGACGAAATCCTCTCCACCTTCCTGAACGAGCTGTGGGAGGGCTACGACGCCGTCCTCGCCGCCCGGCTGGGCCCCCGGGAGACCATCGAGGCCCTCGTCACCGAGTCCTTCCGCGAGATCGACCGGCACCGCGCCGCCGTCGCGATCTACCAGAAGGAGGCACGCCACCTCACCGACCAGCCCCGCTTCCACTACCTCGCCGCATCGCAGGCCAGGTTCGAAAAGGCCTGGCTGGGCACACTGGAACGCGGGGTCGCCGACCGGGTCTTCCGGGCCGACCTCGACGTCCGCCTCACCTACCGCTTCGTCCGCGACACGGTGTGGGTGGCGGCGTCCTGGTACCGGCCGGGAGGACAGCACAGCCCCGAGGAGATCGCCCGGCAGTACCTGTCGATGGTCCTGGACGGGATCTCCCTGCGCAGCTGACCCGCGACCCCCGCGGGACACGACCCGAGGAGCCGCCATGCCCGAGGCCTACATCGTCGACGCCGTACGCACCCCCGTGGGACGGCGCGGAGGAGGGCTCAGCACGGTCCACCCCGCCGACCTCGGCGCGCACGTCCTCACCGCCCTCGTCGAGCGCACCGGGATCGACCCGGCCGCCGTGGACGACGTGGTCTTCGGCTGCCTGGACACGGTCGGGCCGCAGGCCGGGGACATCGCCCGGACGGCCTGGCTGGCGGCGGGACTGCCCCAGGAGGTACCGGGCGTCACCGTGGACCGGCAGTGCGGCTCCTCGCAACAGGCCGTGCACTTCGCGGCCCAGGGCGTGCTGTCCGGGACCCAGGACCTGGTGGTCGCCGGCGGCACCCAGAACATGTCGATGATCCCGATCGCCTTCGCCTCGCGGCAGGCCGCCGAGCCGCTCGGCCTGACCGGCGGCCCGTACGCGGGCAGCACCGGCTGGCGAGCCCGCTACGGCGACGCGCCCGTCAACCAGTTCCACGGCGCCGAACTGATCGCCCGTAAGTGGGGGATCTCCCGCCGGGACATGGAGGAGTTCGCGCTGCGCTCACACCGGCGGGCGGTCCGCGCGATCGACGAGGGCCGCTTCGACCGCGAGACCGTCCCGTACGGGGACGTCGTGCACGACGAGGGGCCCCGCAGGGACACCAGCCCGGAGAAGATGGCCGCCCTGAAGCCGGTCCTGGAGGGCGGCACGATCACCGCGGCCGTCTCTTCCCAGGTCTCCGACGGGGCGGCGGCCCTGCTGATCGCCTCCGAGCGGGCCGTCGCCGAGCACGGACTACGGCCGCGGGCCCGCATCCACCACCTGTCGGTCCGCGGCGAGGACCCCATCCGCATGCTGTCGGCGCCGATCCCCGCCACCGCCCACGCCCTGAAGAAGACGGGCATGTCCCTCGACGACGTCGACCTGGTGGAGATCAACGAGGCCTTCGCCCCGGTCGTCCTGGCCTGGCTGAAGGAGACCGGCGCCGACCCCGAGCGGGTCAACGTCAACGGCGGCGCGATCGCCCTGGGCCACCCGCTGGGCGCGACCGGCGTGAAGCTGATGACCACGCTGCTGCACGAACTGGAACGCACCGGCGGCCGCTACGGCCTGCAGACGATGTGCGAGGGCGGAGGCCAGGCCAACGTCACCGTCATCGAGAGGCTGTGACGCAACCGGGCCGGGGGCCGCCCCCGGCCCGGTTGCGGCCGCCGCCCCCGGCCCCACCACGGCCGCCGCCCGCGGCCCCGTGAAGTGTGCTAGCTTAGGCGGCGTTGCAGTTGTGGTACCCATGAACTTTATGTGCGCCTGACGGGAATGTTCCTCAGGCGCTTTTATTGTTTTCTCGCCGGAATCACCGGATGGGGCCCTACCGCCTGATCAGGGAGATTCGCCATGGCACTTGGCACCGTGAAGTGGTTCAACTCGGAAAAGGGCTTCGGCTTCATCGAGCAGGACGGCGGCGGCCCGGACGTCTTCGCCCACTACTCGAACATCGCCACCCAGGGCTTCCGTGAGCTCCACGAGGGCCAGCGCGTGTCCTTCGACGTCACGCAGGGCCAGAAGGGCCCGCAGGCCGAGAACATCCTGCCTGCCTGACGCACACCACCCGCCGGGGTCCGCACCGAGAGGTGCGGGCCCCGGCTTGCGTGCTGTCCCGACCTTTCCTGCATGCTGTCCCGACCTTGTTGTACCTGCCGGTTCCAGAAGGGCTTTCTCGCATGACCAGCTCCAGCTCCGCACGACCCAGCCGCCGCCCCACCCGGGGCCGAGGCGCGGCCCAGGGACGTCCGAAGACTGGTGCGGAACGGCAGAAGTCCGCGTCCGTCGCCCCCAGGCCCCAAGAGTTCACCATGCCCGAGCCGGTCGTGCCCGCACTCCCGCCGGCCGCCTCCTTCGAGGACATGGACCTGCCCGGGGCGCTGCTGAAGACCCTCGCCGCCCAGGGCGTCACCGAGCCCTTCCCCATCCAGGCCGCCACCCTCCCGAACTCCCTCGCCGGCCGCGACCTGCTCGGCCGGGGCCGCACCGGCTCCGGCAAGACCCTCGCCTTCGGCCTGGCCCTGCTCGCCCGCACCGCCGGCCGCCGAGCGCAGCCGAAGGCGCCGCTCGCGCTGGTCCTCGTACCGACCCGCGAACTCGCCCAGCAGGTCACCGACGCCCTCACTCCGTACGCCACGGCCTTGAGCCTGCGCATCGCGACCGTCGTCGGCGGCATGTCCATCAACCGGCAGGCGGGCGCCCTGCGCCGCGGCGCCGAGGTGCTCGTCGCCACCCCCGGCCGCCTGAAGGACCTCATAGACCGCGGCGACGCCGTCCTCGACCAGGTCTCGATCACCGTCCTCGACGAGGCCGACCAGATGACCGACATGGGCTTCATGCCCCAGGTCACGGCCCTGCTGAAGCTCGTCGAGCCGGGCGGCCAGCGGCTGCTGTTCTCGGCGACGCTCGACAAGAACATCGACAAGCTCGTCAAGATGTTCCTGAACGACCCGGTCGGCCACTCCGTCGACCCGTCGGCTGGCGCGGTCACCACCATGGAGCACCACGTCCTGTACGTCATGGACGAGACCGACAAGCGGGCCGTGGCGACCCGCATCGCCGCCCGCGACGGCCGCGTGATCATGTTCGTGGACACCAAGCGCGGCGTCGACCGCATGGTCAAGCGGCTCCTCGCCGACGGCGTCCGCGCCTCCGGGCTGCACGGCGGCCGCTCGCAGCCGCAGCGCAACCGGACCCTCGACTGGTTCAAGACCGGCGAGGTCACCGCGCTGATCGCGACCAACGTCGCCGCCCGCGGCATCCACATCGACGACCTCGACCTCGTCGTCAACGTGGACCCGCCCACCGACCACAAGGACTACCTGCACCGTGGCGGCCGCACCGCGCGCGCCGGCGAGTCCGGCAGCGTCGTGACGCTGGTGCTGCCCGACCAGAAGCGCGACATGGTCCGCCTGATGTCGGACGCGGGGATCTCCCCGCGCACCGCCCAGATCAAGTCCTCCGACGAGGAACTGGCCCGGCTGACCGGCGCCCGGGTGCCCTCGGGCGTCCCCGTCGTCCTGGAGGTGCCGCAGCCCACCCCGCCGAAGCCCCGGAACGGCGGCCGCCCCGGTTCCGGCTCCGGAGCCGGAACGGGTTCCGGTTCGGGCGGCGGCCGGCGCCGCTCCGGCCGCGGCCGCAGCGGCGGCGGGCAGGTCGGCGACCGGGCCGGCGGCCAGGGCCCGTCC
>NZ_JBHWJJ010000097.1:0-31468 GCF_042732005.1 Streptomyces sp. NPDC059851
GGGGGGCGGCGCGGGGCCTGGGCGCGGGGGGGGGGGGCCCGGGCCCGGGCCACGGCCATGAGGTAGGTGGGCTTGCCGTCGCGTACGTCGCCGCCGGACGGCTTGCCCGTGACGGCGGGGTCGGCGAAGAGGTCGTCGAGGTCGTCGCGCAGTTGGAACGCGAGACCGGCGCAGCGGCCGGCGCGGCACAACGCCCGAGTCACGGCCGTGCCCGCGCCTGCGAGCGCGGCCCCGAGTTCGAGGGGGCGTGCCACGGTGTACAGGGCGCTCTTGAGGTAGGCCGCGTTGAGCGCGCGGGGGACCGTCAACCGTGCGGTGGCCTGGCCGTGCACGTCGAGGTACTGCCCGGCGACCATCTCCGTCCGTGTGGTGCGCCAGAGGTTCCGGACGCGGTGCACGGCGCCGGACGGCAAGGCACCGCCGTCCAGGAGGAGGTCCGTCATGGCGTCGTCCGCCCAGGCGAACACCAGATCACCGGCGAGCACGGCCGCCGCGTCGCCCAGCCGTCGTGCCCCGCCGGCCCGAGCACCGGTGCACTGTGGCGCACCGGCGTACTGCGGGGCGCCGGCGTACTGCGGGGCGCCGGCGTACTGCCGGGCGACGGCCGCGTGGAGCGCGGGACGGCCCCGGCGCGTCGGCGCGGCGTCCATCAGGTCGTCGTGCAGGAGCGCGCAGGTCTGCAGGAGCTCCAGTGCCGCGCCGGCCTGCAGGGCCGCCCGGACCTGGTACCGGTCGCCGCCGCCGCACGCGCGCAGCGACCACCACAGCAGGCGCGGGCGGACGCGGTGTCCGCCGTGCAGGGTGAAGTCCGCGACGCGTTGGGCCAGGTCCCGGGCGAAGAGCGCCCCGAGCCCGTTCGCCTGCGCCAGCCGGCCGGCGAGCAGGCGCGCCAGGGCGGTGTGCACCGCAGCGGTGACGTCGGCGTCGACGGTCGCCGCATCGGGGTCGGCTTCGCCGGTGCGGAAGGCGTCGTCGACCGCCGCCGCACCGGGACCGCAGGCCCTTCCCGTCGGCGGCCCGGCTTCAGGCGGCAGCCGGTGCGACGGGGTGCCCGGCGGCCCTGCTGCCGCCGTGTGCCCGACCGGGGCCGTCCGCCTGCCACCCGGAGGAGGCGGCGCGTGCCGGAACGCCGCCTGGGTGGAGCTCGTCCGGGTGGAGCTCATTGTGGATCCTCTCGGCCGACGTCACGTTTCCCTCGTCAAGACAGATTCCGCGCGGGAGACCGGACCGGATGCGCCGTTCGGCTGAGAAGTTCCCGGTACGGGCGTGCGCCGTGACGACACGCCGTGCTCCGCATCCGTTCGCCCCGCCCGGCCGGAACACTGGACGACGGGTACGGCAACGGACGGCGGCCGGGAGAGCGGACCGGCAGGAGGGAGCAGCGGTCGTGGACCTGAAGGCCGACGTCGCCGTGGTGGGAGCCGGGGCGGCCGGGCTGTCCCTGCTGCTGCGGCTGGCCCGGCCGCCGGCGGGCGCCGCGCCGCTGCACACGGTGCTCCTCGCCGCGCCGCCGGGCCCGGCCCGCGCCGCCCCGCGGACCTGGTGCTTCTGGGAGCCGGGCGGCGGACCGTACGACGAGGCGCTGGCCGCGTCCTGGCAACTGCTGCGCGTACGCGGCACCGACGGCACCGCCGTGACCGCGGCCATCGAACCGCTGCGCTACAAGATGCTGCGATCCGACGCCCTGGAAGCGTTGACGGCCCGTGAGGTGGCGGCGGCCGCGTGCGTGTCACGCGTCGAGGCCGCCGTCGACCGGATCGCGCCGACACCGCACGGGGCCCTGGTCCGGGCCCGTGACGCCGACGGCGACACCGTCACCGTTCACGCGCGGTGGGTGTTCGACTCCCGTCCGCTCGCCCGTCTGCCACCCGCCCGCACGACGCTCCTGCAGCACTTCCGCGGCTGGTTCGTCCGTACGGCGCGCCCCGTTTTCGAGCCCCGCGTCGTGGAGCTGATGGACTTCCGGACGCCGCAGCCCGCACGCGGGCTCTCCTTCGGCTACGTACTACCGGTGGGCCCGCACGAGGCGCTGGTCGAGTACACCGAGTTCTCCGGCCGGGTGCTCGGCCGCGCCGAGTACGACCGGGCGCTGCGGCACTACGCGGAGCGGGTGATCGGCCTGGGCGACTACGAGGTCACCGCGTGCGAGCAGGGGGTGATCCCGATGACGGACGCCGATTTCGCCCGGCAGACCGCACCGAGCGTGTTCCGGATCGGTGCGTGCGCCGGAGCCACCCGCCCCTCGACCGGCTACACCTTCAGCGGGGTACAGCGACAGACCAGCGCCGTGGCCGCCGCGCTGCACTCCGGACGGCACCCCCTCCCACCGCGGCCGCACTCCGCCCGCGCCCGCCTGATGGACGCGGTACTGCTGCACGCGCTCCACGGCGGCCGGCTCGACGGCCCCGCCTTCTTCACCCGTCTGTTCGGGCGGGTGCCCGCACCGCTGCTGCTGAGGTTCCTGGACGGCCGGACCAGCCTGCCGGAGGACCTCGGCATCGGCGCCCACGTACCCGTAGCCGCCATGCTCGCTTCCGCCCTCACCCTGCCCTTCGCCCCGCGCCGGACCCTTCCCCTCGCCTGACCCACTGACATGGGAGCCGCACCACATGCCCCTCCTGCGTGACGCCGACCTGGCCGACGCCTTCGATCACGCGGCCCGCAGCTACGACACGCTGGTGGCCGCCAACCCCGGGTACCACGCCCACTTGCGCCGCTCCGCCCGACGGCTCGGCCTTCCACCGGACGACAGGCGGCTACGGGTGCTGGACCTGGGATGCGGCACGGGGGCGTCGACGGCCGCACTGGCAGAGGTACTGCCCCGCGCGGACATCACCGCCGTGGACGCCTCGGCGGGCATGCTCCGGCGTGCGGCCGCCAGGCCGTGGGCGAGGCCGGTGCGGTTCGTGCACGCGCCGGTGGAGCGGCTGGACGAGGCGGGGGTGAGCGGCCCGTTCGATGCGGTCTTCGCCGCGTACCTGCTGCGCAACGCCGCCGACCCGGACCTCGTGCTCGCCACCGCCCTCCGGCTGCTCGCGCCCCACGGCCGCCTGGCGGTGCACGAGTACGCGCTGAGCGGGCGGACCGCGCACCGGACCGTGTGGAACGCGGTGTGCGGCGGACTCGTGCTGCCGGTCGCCGCCCTGCTCGGCGACGGGCCGCTCTACCGGCACCTGTGGCGCAGCGTCCTCGCCTTCGACACCGCCGGCGGCTTGGGCCGGCGGGTGGAGCGGGCCGGGTTCGAGCGGGTCCGGGTGCTGCCGCTGCCCGGCTGGCAGACCGGCATCACGCACACCGTGGTCGCCCGCCGGCCGCAAACCCCGACCGACGAGGACGCGCGGTGACCGCCGGCATCCCACGGGCCCCGTCGCGGCCCGGCCGGGACCGGCTGGCGCGCCTGCTGCCCGCCCCGCCCGGAGCCGTCCGAGCGGACCCCGCCCGCCCCCCGCACGCCGCGGTGGTCGGCGGCGGCATCGCCGGGCTGACCGCGGCCACGGCGCTGACCGAGCGCGGGGTGCGGGTCACCGTGTACGAACGCGAGGCGGTGCTCGGCGGCCGGCTGGCCGGCTGGCGCACGCGGCTCGCCGACGGGAGCACGGTGACGATGAGCCGAGGCTTCCACGCGTTCTTCCGCCAGTACTACAACCTCCGCGCCCTGTTGCGCCGGACCGATCCGGCCCTGTCCCGCCTGACCGGGCTGCCCGACTACCCCCTGCGCCGTGCGGGCGGCGGCGGCGACAGCTTCCGGCACGTGCCGCGCACCCCGCCGCTGAGCGCCCTCGGCTTCGTCGCCCTGAGCCGCTCCTTCCGGGTGCGCGACCTGGCCCGCATCAACGCCCGGGCCGCGCTGCCGCTGCTCGACGTCCGGGTGCCCGACGTGTACGACCACCTCGACCGCACCAGCGCCCACGACCTCCTGGAGGCGATCCGCTTCCCGGCGGCGGCACGGCACCTCGCCTTCGAGGTCTTCTCGCGCAGCTTCTTCGCCGACCCCCGCAGACTGTCCGCGGCAGAGATGGCACTGATGTTCCACGTCTACTTCCTGGGCTCCTCCGAGGGGCTGTTGTTCGACGTTCCTGACGAGCCGTTCCCACAGGCCCTGTGGGAGCCGCTCGCCGGCTACCTGAACCGTCTCGGGGCCGAGCTGCGCACCTCGACCGCGGTCGAGTCGGTCGCGGCCCGGCCCGGCGGCGGCTTCACCGTGGCCGGCGGCGGCTCCGAGGAACACTGCGACGCGGTCGTGCTGGCCATGGACCCGCGCGGGCTGGGGGCCGTGGTGGCCCGTTCCGGGACCCTCGGTGACGGGCCGTGGCGCGAGCGGGTGGCGCGGTTGCGGCCGGCGCCGCCGTTCCTGGTCTCCCGGCTGTGGCTGGACCGGCCCGTGCGCGGCGACCGTCCCGGCTTCCTGGGCACCAGCGGATACGGCCCGCTGGACAACATCAGCGTCCTGAACCGGTGGGAGGGAGAAGCCGCCCGCTGGGCCGCCCGGACGGGCGGGTCGGTGGTGGAGCTGCACGCCTACGCCCTGCCTGGTGACACCGACCGCGAGGTGCGACAGAAGGAGCTCCTCGGGCAACTGCACCGGATCTATCCGGAGACGCGGCCGGCCCGGGTCGTGGACGCCCGCCACGAGTGGCGTGCCGACTGCCCGCTCTTCCCGGTCGGCGGGTACGACGACCGGCCCACCGTACGGACTCCCACGCCGGGCCTGGTCGTGGCGGGCGACGGCGTGCGCACCGGCCTGCCGGTCGCGTTGATGGAACGGGCGGCCACCAGCGGCTTCCTCGCCGCCAACGCCCTGCTGGGCTCCTGGGGTCTGCGCGGGCACCCGCTGTGGACGGTGCCGGACCGCGGCCGCAGCGCCGTCCTGCGGTGGGCGGCGCGTACGGTCCGCGGCCGATGAAGGCGCTGATCGCGGCGGCGGGGCCGGGTCGAAGCGCCTGCATCCCCACAGCGGGCCACGCTCATCCTGCGGGAGGTGCCGGGGCTGCGGCTGGGGCGCGGGGTGGCGAACGGGTGCGACACATCCCATGGTGGAAGAGGCGTGCTTTCGTTGCCCGCATCGAGGGCCGGTTGACTGAGGGGCGCCGATGGAACCCTACTTGATCCCGGTCGTGTTCTTGGCGGTCGCCGCCGCATTCACCCTCTCCGCCTCCGCCGGATTCGGGGGCAGCCTGATCCTCGTTCCGACCCTGGCGCTCGTACTCGGCACCAAGTCCGGTGTTGCGTTGGCGGCGCTGCTGCTCGCCTCCAACAATCTGGTCAAGGTTTTCGCGTACCGGAAGACGCTCCCGTACCGCAAGGCCCTCGTCGTCGTCGCTCTGGTCGCCGCGGGCACGTACCTGGGGGCCGCACTGCTGGTCTCCGCGCCCGAGCAGGCGGTGACCGTCGCCGTCATCGTCGGCTTCGCCGCCGCGTTCCTGCTCGAATCGCTGGACCTCAGCCGCTGGCGACGCGCGAGTTCCCCGGTGATGGCGTTCGCCGCCGGGGCGACCTCCGGTTTCAGCGGCACCTCCGGACCCCTCAAGGGGCTTGCGGTCCGCGGACTCGGCCTGGACCGCCTCCACCTCGTCGGCGCGCTCTCCTTGACCTCCCTCGTCGGTGACGCCACCAAGACCGCCGTCTGGACGGATGCCGCACTACTGACGGGCAGCGACTACCTCGTCGCTCTGGTGTGCGTGCCGCTGATGTTCATCGCCACCTTCATCGGCAGGGCGTTCAACTTCAAAATCGGCGAACGTGGTTACGCGGGACTGTTCTGGACCGTGATGGTGGGTTACACGGGGCGCTTGGTGGCGGGCCTGTGAGGGGCATGCCCGATCGGTCGGGCACGACCGGACGGCCGTCAGCGCCCCAGCCTGCGGGCGCTGACCGCCAGTCCGGCCAGTGCCGGCAGCATCCAGACCGTCAGATAGGCGAAGGCGGTGGTGGGGGAGAAAGCCGTCCAGAGGACCCCGGCCACCGCGGAGGCGGCGAGGTTGCCGAAGGCCTGGACGGCGCCGAGCAGGCCGAAGGCCGAGCCGCGCAGGTTCTCGTCGGCGAGGGCGGCGACCGCCGCGTGCTGGGCGGTCTCGACCGCGCCGATCCCGGTGCCGGCCAGGACGAACGGGACGGCCAGGAACGCCACGGCGGCAACATCGACGGCCAGGAGACCGTAGGAGACGGCGAAGCCGGCCACCCCGCCGGCGAGAACCAGTACCGGGCCGCGGCGGCCCAGCCGGTCGGCGAGCCGGCCCGCGGGTACGGAGGCCAGCGCCGCGGCGATGTTGTACCCGGTGTAGAGACCGAGGGCGATCGTCGTCGCCGTCTTCGTGCCGTACCGGGGTTCCAACAGCTCGGAGGCCCGCAGGATCAGCAGCGTCACTGCGACGTTGCCGACCTCGAAGGCCGCCACCGCCGCCATCAGCCGGCCGAGGTCCCCCCGCAGTACCGGCCTGATCCGGATCCTCAGCGGCACCGTGACCCGGCCGGCGGGGCTGGTGATCCGGCGGATCGCGTAGACGATCGCGGCCGCGGCCAGCAGACCGGGGACGACGGAGAGGGCGATGGCCCAGGTGACTCCGAGCCAGGCGACCAGTCCGAGGGCCACCAGGGGGCCCAGGATCGCGCCCACGTTGTCCATCATCCGCTCGAAGCCGTAGGCGCGCCCGTACGCCCCCGGGGGGACGATGTCAGCGAGGAGGGCGTTGCGGGAGGGGACGC
The DNA here is from genome assembly GCF_042732005.1 of Streptomyces sp. NPDC059851. Taxonomy (NCBI): domain Bacteria; kingdom Bacillati; phylum Actinomycetota; class Actinomycetes; order Kitasatosporales; family Streptomycetaceae; genus Streptomyces; species Streptomyces sp. NPDC059851. Next base: position 6,703 of record NZ_JBHWJJ010000097.1, read on the forward strand.
GCAGTCCCCGGGCGACCCAGGCCCCGGCCCGCAGCAGGCCGACCTGCCAGACGGTGGTGGCGGCGGCGGTGGCGGCGCCGAGCACGGCTGTGGCCGTATAGCCGCCGACGGCGACCTTGCGGCGCCGGGACGGATCGTCCGCCAGCGCGCCCCCGCCGAACCTGGCCGCGCCGGCCAAGGCGTCGGAAATCCCTTCGATCGCGCCCAGGGCCATCGCCGGGGCCCCGAGGGACGTGAGCAGCGAGGGCAGCAGGGCGGTGGGGATCTCGTGGCCGACGTCGGCGAGGAGGCTGGCGGAGCCGATGCCCTTGACGCCCGGGGTGAGCCAGCGGTTCCCGTCGGGGGCGCTGCCGCCGGGCAGCACGGACTCGCTCATGTCCGGCAGTCTGCCCGGTCCTGGCCGATGCGCCGTGACCTCGGCCCCTGCCGCGTGTCAGCGGGTCCGCCGTCGAGTGCAAGCCTGCCGCCCCGGGCGGCAGCCGGCTGTGAGCGTCGTCTGCCGGCGAGACGCCAAAGCGACGTGACTTCCGAAGCCCGGGCGGCGTGGAGGGGATCAGTGGTGTCCCCGGGTGTCGCGGCCTGGTGTCCAGCCCGCGGGGCGGGCGGGAGGGCTCGGCCCCCTACCCGCCGCGGCTCATCACCCCTCCGGTGAGTCCGTGTGACTTTCCGGGCCGGCGCGTGGCGGCCTTCCGGGCCTACGGGCCCGGTCTCAGCGCCAGATCGTCTGGACGGAATCGAACTGCACCCAGGTGATCGGGTTCCCGCCGTTGCCGCCGTAGATGGTCAGGGAGCCGACGGTGTTGACCTCGAAACGGCAGGCGTTGATGCCCTGGCTGTTGTTGCGCGGGGCGGTGGCGCGTACCAGGGCGGTGGGGCGCAGTCCGGTCGGCAGGGTGGCGATCTTCGTGTCGCTGGCGAGGTTGCAGGTCACCGAGCCGCGCGCCTGGAGGAATACCGTACCGGCGATGGTGATCAGCCGGACCTGGGGAGTCGCCCCCGTCTGGGCGGCGACACCGGGTTCGAGGACGAGATCGGTCCACGGTTGTGCCTCGACCCCGCCGGCGGCGACGGCCGGGGTGGCGGCCAGCAGGTTCGTGGCGGCCAGCGTGGCGGGCAGGGCGAGCGCGGCACCGAGGACACGGCGGCGGTTGTGGGACATGGGGGATCGGTCTCCTTGGCCTTGCGGAAGGTGGCGACGGGGGAAGGGGGAGGGGGAAGCAGTGGGGGAGGGAGGGAAAAGGACGTGGTTCAGCGCCAGACGGCGCTGAAGTTGTCCAACTGGGCCCATGTGATGGGGTTCGTGGAGTGTCCGCCGTAGAGCCAGAGCTCGCGGACGGAGTTCGCCTCCGCCCGTGCGGTGCACACCCCGCCGCTGTTGTTGCGCGGCACACTGCCCTGTGCCGCCATGCTCGGCGCCAGGGCGTCGGGCAGCGTACCGATCCGGACGTCCGCGTCGAAGGTCCCCTTCACCCCGCCGCTGAGTTGCAGCACCGTCGTGCCCGCGATGCTGATCAGCCGTCCCTGCGGTGCGCGGACGTCGGCGGTCACCCCGCTCGCCAGCGGGATCGGCTGCCAGTCGGCCAACACCTTCACCCCGTCGACCTCCGGTGCTCCGGACAGCGACAGGATGGTGCAGGTCCGCGGGCCGGGCTCCTCGCCGGCGAAGCCGAAGTGCACGTGGGGCACCCCGTTCCGCACCGACACGGCCATGCCCTCGGGTTCGCGCAGTTCAAGGCCCGGAGCGGCGGTGCAGAACTGCTGGTCCAGGACGGCGCCGGTGGCCCAGTCCACGGCCGTCAGCCACGTGTTGCCGGGCGGCTTGAGCGTGGCTGAGTATCCGTTGCCGGCCAGCATGTACAGCACGCCGCCGAGGGAGGCGTACCCCTGGAAGGTTCCGTTCGCGTTCGGCTGGGTGATGCGGGCCAGCGGGGTAGTCCAGTCGCCGGCCCTGGCCTTGTCCAGGTCGTGGGACTCGAACGTCATGCTGCTGCTCTTGAAGCGGACGATCACCCGGTTCGTCGTGGGGTCGATGGTGCAGGTGACGTTGGTGGCGCCGGCCACGGGCCGGTACGGCTCGGCGAGCTGCGAGGAGCCGGAGCTGAGGGTCGTTCCGTTGCGGAACTCGAAGTGGGTGACGGCCGTGCCGTAGCCCTCCTTCTCCTCTTCCGGCACGTTGGTGCCCATGGGGATGGACGCCGTCTCGGTCCACAACCGCGAGACCCCGTTGTGGTGTTCGACGCCCATGGACACGCCGTGGCCGAAGCCCCGCAGGTACATGTGCCCGGTGATGGCACCCGCCTGGTCGAGGCGGGTCACGGCCAGGTCGCCGGCGTACGACCGTTGCCCGCCGGTCCTGGGACCCGACTCTCCCGGGAGGGTGAGCCCGCCCTCGACGACCTGGAGGACGAAGACGTCGCCGGTGACCGGGTCGATGCCGAAGGACTGCATCACCGTGGCGTTCTGCAATTTCCGCCGGTGGAGCAGTTTGCCCACCGGACCCGCTATGTCGATCTGTCCCTCGACGCTGGTGCTCAACTACGCCTCCTGCCCGGTCCGTCCGCTTGTCCATGGCTCAGGCAGCATGCCGCCGTCCTGGCCAGGGCCAGTCTTGCAGCCGGGCGAACGGGGGGAGGTCTCCGGATGATCACTTCTTGGTGACTGTCGTCTGCACATGCCGCTCTCGCGCGCCTGAGCCGTTCCTGACGCCACGTTGCACTACGGCCCTACGGCCCGGGTTCCACAGCCGATGCGGACCTCGCCGCCGCCGCGGGCGACCCGTCTCACCGCCCAGTACCCCGAGCACCTGCGCGCTGCCGCGCGGCGGCGCGTCAGGCGGGGGTGAACAGTTCCTCCTGCGCGCCGTCGATGACGAACCCGTTGTCGAAGCGGACGCGGACCGTCGCCCGGTTCTGCTGCCCGTGATGGGCGGTCCAAGCAGGTTCCAGCGCGCTGACCTGCTCCTCCAACTGCCTCCTCGACCCCGGCGGCATCTGGTGGCCGAAGTCGTCGAGGAGCGACTTGAGGCGTACGTACTCCTGTACTTCCTGGCTTTGCGGACGATCCCGGTGCTCGTCCACCCGCTCGACGGTGCCTTCGATGCCCGAGGCGAGACTCAGGGACGGGGACGGGGACGGGGGCCCGGCGACGTCGCCGGTGCCCGCCGGAGAGCCCCCGCCCGGGGTGATCACACTGCCCAGTTCGAGGTCCGCCACCAGTTCCACCCGCTGGCCCGCCTTCAGCGCCATGAATCCCTCGTCTTTCGGTCGGTCGGGCGTCGGGTCGGTCGGGTAGCCGTCGCGCACACGTGCGAGTAGGCCCGACTGGTGCCATTATCCGGTTTCCCGTCCCCGCCGCGTGCGGCCCCGTACTCGGCCGCCGTGGAGCCGAGAAGGCGGCGAGGCGGCCGCGTACGAGGTGCCGCTGCCCCTGCTCGGTGGGGGCCGGCCTGCCCTCACCGGCGCCCCGGCGGGTCGCCCGACCGTCGGCACCGGTGTGATGTCCGGATCCTGGTCTGCGCCGCCACCGCTCGACGGCTTCCGCGGGCCGGCCTCATCCCCGACGCGGTCCTCCGGTCGACCGGTACGCGCGCCAGTCGGCGAGGCCTCCGGGGCCCATGACATCGACGTCGGTCGCCAGCTCGCTGCGCGCACGGGTGTGCAGTTCGCGTCGGGCGATGCGGGCGACGATCGCCGGGAAGAGCGGTCGCAGGGGCTGGCACCAGCGCAGCCAGGGCGGCGCGTAGACGTAGGGGGAGCGGTGCCTGATCCCGTTGGCGAGCCACTCGGCCACCTGTTCGGGAGAGCGGATCCGGCGGGCGAAGCGGGGCTGGTGGCGGCGCAGGGCCTGCAGTACGGGGTGGTCGTCGATGCTGCTGATCATGTCGGTGCCCGTCCAGTGGACGTAGGCGATGCCGACGGCGACCCCATCGGGCTCGACCTCGCCCCGCAACGCCAGCGCGAAGGACTCCACGCCGGCTTTGGAGGCACAGTAGGCGCTCATCAGGGGCGCGGACCCAAGCGCGGCGGTTGAGGCGACCTGGAGGAAGTAGCCCTGCGTGCGGGTCAGCTGGGGCAGGAAGGCCCTGGCGGTATTGGCGGATCCGGTGAGGTTGACGTCGATGACCCGCTGCCACAGGTCGGCCGGGGTGCGGTCGAAGGGCCCGCCGACGGCGATGCCGGCGTTGGCGGCGACCACGCTGGCGGGGCCCAGGTTCTCCTCCACGTGCCGGGCGGCGGCCTGCAGTGCTGCGTTGTCGGTGACGTCCGCTTCGAAGCAGATGCTCCGGTTCGGCAGGGTCGCGGCCGTTCCGCGCAGAGACGCCTCCTCGCGGCCCAGCAGTGCCACGAGCATCCCCGCGTCGGACAGGTTCCGGGCCAGCGCCGCCCCGATCCCGCGTGCGGCGCCGGTCACGACCGCGACCCGTCCTTGCAGCGGTCCGCCGGGGTGCCGGTGCCGACCGGCAGGGGAGGTGTCGCGCATTCCGTCCTCTTTCCTCCGTGTGGGCCGAGAGCTACCGACTGGGCTGCGGCGGTCGGCGGTCTGCCCTGTCAGAGGCGGCCCGTAGTCGGCAGCGAAGCACGGTCATGCACGCCGCATCGTCCCCTCCGCTCGCCCGGCAGGCGCACAACGACACGCCTCCCTGTCCAGAGGGCGATCCGACGATCACCGACGGGGCGAAGCTGCGCTTGCAGGTCGAGCGGTCTCCGGTCGCTACCTCGTACCCGTGAGCCACCCGGCGCGGCCCCGGTACGGGCGTGGTGCAGCCGGCGGGGCCGCTCAGCCGAAGTACTTCTTGAGCAGGTTCGTGTTGGGCTTGTCGGTCATGACGGGGCGGTCCCCCTTGGGGACGGTGCGGGGCTCGGCGACGGGGAGGAACTGGTTGTCGGGTTGCCCGATCGTCGTAGGGGCGTGATTGGGGTCGCCCCCCACTACGCCGCCGCTCCCGCCGTCGACGTAGTGATCGTCGCCGCTGGTGGGGGCTTGACCGTCGTCGCGGGCGCCGTTCGTGTCGACCGTCCTGACCGTTTCGCCACGGTCGCCGCGTTCGCTGAAATGCTTCAGGAGGCGGGTGTCGGTGTCGGTGTCGGTGTCGTCGTTGTCGCTGTCGGTGGTGACGGCGTTGGGGCTGGCCGCGGCGTACGCGCTGGTGGTGGCGACGGAGACGCCTCCGGCTGCGAAGGTGGCGGCGATCATGAGCGGGACGATGCGACGGGTCCTGGTGACGGCCATGAGGAGCGGGAATCCTTTGCGCGGAGGGGACGGGGGTGCGGACGAGGCCGGCGGTCTGTCGAATGCCCATGCCGTCGTCCGTGCTTCCATTGCGCCCCAGCCGCAGGGCCGGGTCACGGTCCGAGAACTCGGGACTTGACGCGTGGCCGTGCGACACCCCGACACCGCCGCTTCCACGCCGGCGGCGGCGACGCGTGCCCGGCAGGCGTGGGCACCGTCTCGGGCCGGTCCGGTGAGCGCCCGGTCCAGGACCGGCTCGGTTCCGCCCGCGGGGAGGTGGGGGCATCCTCATCCGTGGAATGACGGCGCCTGTGGGTCTGCTGTCTGGGGCTCCCGGACCGGGTGCAAGATCGACTCAGGCGGGCAGCCGTCGCTGTGCCGGCTTCCCGAACAGGAACGTACGTTCGATTCCCTCGCGCGCGGGGTGGTGTATCGAGGCACTGTCCCCGTGTGGTGATCCGCTACCGCGAACAACTCCCCGGCGCGCCCTGGGGCACGTCAGGCGGGCCAGGTTCCGAGGGCGCGGGCGAGCCGTTCATTCTGCTCGTCGGTGATGCCCTGGGCGAGCCCCGTTCCGTGCCGCGGGCTGCCGGGGTCGTCGCTCAGGAGGGTCCCGCCGAAGGGCTGCTCGTCCGGCAACCACCAGCCGAGCGGTTCCCACATGGGGTGGTCCACCAGCAGCTCCGCCACGCGCACGGCCCTCCCGGCCGGAACGCCGACCCGGACCAGTGCCCCGGCGATCACGTCGGTTGCGGGCGTCGGCCCTTCGGCGGTCACGTCGGGCGGACCCTCCAGCGCCTCCTCGTCACTCATCGCCGGCAGCAAGAGGAGCAGTCGGGCGTGGGGGTCGTGGATGCCCGGAGCCTCAAGGTCCGGAGTACGGGCGATGTGGGTCAGCTCCCGCCAAGAGAGGCCGGGGCCTTCCGGGTCTCCGCCGATCCTGGCGAGATGGCCGTGCCGTCCCCAGTCGGGGTGGGTGATGACGTACTGCGTCCCCACGCCGTAGGGACGGTTCATCACGACCGCGGTGTGCCCGTCGCCGAACGGGATCCGGATCACGGGCCAGTTGTTCTCGTCCACCAGCGCCTCGGACACGACGTCGGCGTCGGCCGGGTCCGCTCCGAACCACTCCGGGGTCGGTGGACCCTCATACTCCTCCGGGCAGCACATCCACATCAGGTAGGCGGCCCAGAACCCCGGGCGAGAAACCAGCTCCTCCCCGGCCACCAGCGGGACACCCTCAAATCCGTTGATCAGCATCTGGCAAGGCTGCCACTAGCCACTGACACGCCGCACACGGGGCGGGGTAGGTTCTTGGCGTTGTTCACGGTGCCTTGGCGGCGGCCCCGGACCGGGCCCTGGCGGACATGACGGACTCCTTCGCGGACGCGTGCACGCTGAGTAGCGCCCCGGCCAGCAGGATCGCCCCGCCGACCAACTGCGGGACCGTCACCCGCTCCCCGAGGAGGGCCCAGGCCGCCACGACTCCTACCACCGGCTCCAGCATGCTCAGGATCGACGCCTCCACGGCCCCCAGCCGCTTGGCGCCGACGAAGAAGAGCGCGATCGGCATGGCCGTCGAGACGACCGCGATGGCCACGATCGCCCCCCACCCGGACGGCGCGAAGTCGAGGTCGAACTTGCCCGTCGGCACGGCGACCGCCGCCAGCGCCGCCGCCGAGCAGGCCACGACGTAGAGGCTGAGCCGCTGCGGCCCGACCCGCTCGGACAGTCGGGTACCGAGGACCACGTAAAGGGCGTAGACCAGCGCGCATCCGAGCGCGCACAGCACCCCCAGCGCGTCGGCCTCCCCCGGCCGGCCGACCGTCAGCGCCAGCCCGGCAAGCGCCACGGCCAACGGCAGCACGAGGCGGGCCTTGGGCGCGTCGTGCCGCAGGGCCACGGATAGGACGAGGACGAACACCGGGTAGACGTAGTGCAGCAGCACGGCCAGGCCCGGCGTGATCCGTTCCAGTGCCAGCAGGTAGAGCACCGACTGTGCGGCGAAGAGGACACCCAGGAGGAAGAGGCCGCCCAAATCGCGCGACGGCAGCCGGCCCCTCTCCCGCCCGGGGATCAGCAGCGGGAGCAGGGCGCTCGTGAGCGCGAAGCGCAGGATCAGCAGGGTCATCACACCCAGGCCGGTGGCGGCGCCCCACACCGCGAGGACGGGCAGCAAGCCGAATCCCACGGCCGAGGCCACGACTGACCACGCTCCGACGGACACGGCGGAGCTCACGGTGCGCGGGGCGGACAGTCGACTCTCCCTCATATAGCTGTCAAAACAGATGAGTTGGCCTTGCACGGCTGTTAATGTCCTACCGGCCCGGACCGATGCCTGTCCAGCGGAAGCGGTTCGCCAGACCCCTTTCCGCCAACCTCTGGAGGCCCGGTGCGTATCGTCGCGGTGGTCACGTTCTCGCTCCCACTCGACTTTTCCCTCAGCAGCCTGATAGAGGACCGCGCGGCGGTCATGGAGCCGCTGCGCTCGTGCTTCCCGGGCCTTCGGGAGCACAGGCCGCCCCACGAGGCCGCGGACGTGTCCTCCGAGGAACACATCGTCCTGGACTACCCGGAGCCCAACCACGCCGCCCGCATCGAGAACGCCCTGCTCGACGGAGCGGTCCGGATCCAGGACGCCGACCTGGGCGTGGACTTCACCGTACGGGTCTACATCAGCAGCCTTTCGATCGGCTTCGCCGTCTTCGAACTGCCCCCGTGCCCCGACGACATCGACCTCCACGTGGACAAGCCGGGCCGCGGCGCACAGCTCCGCGAACTAGAGCAGCCCTACCGCAAGGCTCTGGGCCGCCAAATCCGCCAGTGGTGCGCGTGCATGCGCCGGACGCTGGGTCCGCTCGACTCCGTCGGCGTGCGGGAGGACGACGACGGGATGCTGCCTGCGGGGCGCATGCTGTGGTGGCACCGCGTCCTGCTCGAACCGGGGGAGAACGTGCCGGTCAGCGTTCGCGTCGGTGAGACCTGCACCCTCGGGGAGACCACCTGCACGGTCGGCTACCTCTTCAGCAGCATCACGGGCGCGAACGACGAATCCCTCCAGGAGTACGTCAACGGCCTGATCCTGGCCTCGCAGAACTGGCTGATCATCGACGACGCGACCCGCCTCACCTCGACCCAGCTGATGCGGATCGAGGCGGACGGTCCGCACAACCAGGCCGAGATCGACCGGCAGTACGACGAAATCCTCGACCTCACCGACAAGGCCACCTTCCGCAGTGTGATCTTCAGCGAAAGCATCCGCTACGTCTCGAACGCCCAGCTGACGGTGAAGAACGCAGTGGACCGGGCGTGGGGCATCGAGGACGAAGGGCGCACCCTCACCGAGCGGATGGCAGCCCTACGGGAGATCTTCAACCTAAGACGCGAGCGGGTGGCGAACCGGCGCGATGAGTTCCGCAACAAGGCGATCGTCGCCCTCGCCTCGCTCTCCATCCTCCAATGCGCCTTCGTCTGGTACGACTTCTACACCGAGGACAAGGTCAAGGTCGCCCCCGAGCCGCGTCCGTTCATCGCCTTCGCCGTCTTGATCGTGGTCCTCGGCGGCCTGCTACTGGTGCCCTTGGCGATCTCCCTGAAACGGCGGCTCACCGCATGGCGCAAACAGCGCCTCCGGACCGCTGCCCGCGCATCCACAACGGCACCGCGCCCGCCGGTCCTTGACATCCCGGGCCCGCGCTCAGCGGCTCAGGACGCCGACGACCGACCGGTCGGCTGACACCGCCGTTGCCGCCGGCGGAGCCGGCGGGCCGACCCGGTCCGCAACCGGGCCCGGAGGGCAGCCGAGGCGCCGGCCGCCCTCCAGCCTCCGACCGCGATGCCTTCGAGCGCCGCAAGGTCGTGGAACGCTGCTTCAACCGCCTCGAACGATGCCTGATGGCCTCGCCGCCAGGTACGACAGCCCCCCAACCCCTACCAGGTAGCCATCACCGTCGCGTCAGTGCTGACGCGGGCGTCACGCTTTGACGACAACTGCCAACATTGAGACCGCAAGTGAGCACAAAGGGGCGGGCGTTGTCAGTGTCGCGGGCGATGATGACTACTGACGTACTTCTTGTCCATGGGGGGCATGGTGCACCTGAGTCGTATCGCGGTCAGCGGGTTCCGGGCCAGTACGGAGGGCGAAATGGTCTGTCATTTGCCCGGCCGTTTCAGTGTGCTGATCGGGGCCAACGGTGCCGGAAAGACGACCCTCACGGATGCGCTCTACCTGGCTCATCCCGGTTCCCGCTTCCCGGTCCTACCGAGGTACGGATCCGCCACGCTCGCGCCAGAAGGCTCCAACCGCACCATCGAAGTGGCGTACGAGCTGGCCGACACCCTCACCGAGGAAGGGCGGCTCGGACACCAGCTGCACGCGGTCGGCCACCAACGGCTCGGTGAAGTCGCCAAGAGCTGGGGCGTCACGCTGAGCCGCAGGCTCGGCAGCGTCACCGCGAAGATCAATGCGGCGCACGGCAGCTCAATGGACTTGGACCCGTACAAACTCATCTACCTGCCGGCCTGGCGGCATCCGCTGGACGAGCTGGCCCGCCGCGAGGCGCGCATCCTGGTGGAGCTGCTCCGTGCCGAACAGCAGCGCCTGAGCGGCACCCGGAACCTGGTGGGTCTCCGGGCGCGGGCCTCCCAACTGTTGGAGAAGCTGGCCGAGGAAAGCATCATCGATGCGGTCGAGGCGCGGATTCGCGGCTACCTGACAGATCTATCGGCCGGCGTGAGTCCCCAGTGGCCGTACATACGCGGCCAGGTCATCGACGACACGTACCTGGCCCGCGTGCTGGAGCTCATGCTTGCCGTGATGGAGGGGCGCACCTACGCCCGGCCTCTGGAAGTGTCCGGGCTGGGATACGTAAACCTGTTGCACATAGCCGTGACCCTGGCGGCGATACCTGACTCCACCGAGCTTCCGCAGGATGCTGCCCGACCTCATTCGGAGGCCCCTGATCTGCCGCCCCTCACGGAGGAAGAGGCGATCCAGCAGGCGGCCCGGAACCTCGAACAGGCTCAGGCCGATGCCGAGTCGGAGGAGGACTCCTTCTTCGGTTCGAAGCCCTTCCACGCAACGGTCGTCATCGAGGAGCCCGAGGCACACCTCCATCCGCAGTTGCAGCACGCCCTCGTCCGGTACCTGCGAAGGACCGTGAAGAAGCGGCCGGAGCTACAGGTCATCCTCTCCAGCCACGCGACGGACGTCATCACGTCCTGTGCCCCGGAGGAACTCGTGGTCGTGCGCCGGACGGCACAAGGACGGGTGTGCCGCACCGTCGCCGACGTCGTGCCGGCAAAGCACCGCGACGTCACGCTGCGGAAGACTCGGCTCCATCTGGATGCGAGCCGGTCCGCCGCTCTCTTCGCGGATCGTCTCGTCCTGGTCGAGGGTGTCACTGACGCCGCTGTCGTTCGGGAGTTCGGCAGGACCTGGGCCGGTCAGGACATGCTCAAGCACGCTTTCATCGACGCACTCAGCATCGTGCACATGGGATGGAAGGTCGGACAGTGGCCGGTGCGTCTCCTGGCGACCCGGGGCAGCGAACTGTGCACCAAGCTGGCGGTCCTCGTCGACAGCGACCTGCCCTTCGAGAGCGAGGAGCCCAAGAAACCGGGATGGCTCTCCGACCACGACCCCTCGGTCGTCAACGCCTTCGTCAGTCACCCGACCTTGGAACCGTCCATTACGCAAGGCAACGAGCACTTGATCGCTGCTGCCCTGCGCGAGGTCGGCCTGGATGCGGAAGACGTGACGGCCCGGACGGTACACGAGCTGTTCCGCAGCGCGAAGAAGGGCACGAAGGAGGAGCCCGGGATCAAGGCAGGCCGGGGATCCAGCAAGAAGGGCGAGTTCGCGCTGACCTTCGCCGGTCTGCTCGCGGAGGCCAACCGGTCGGACTCTGGGGAGGTGTCCGTCGCGCCAACTGTCCCCGAGCACATGCGGCAACTCTTCGAGTTCCTGTACCCGTCCGATCCGGCAGCGGACGGCACCGCCGCGGAGGCCAGCGACCCTCTTGAGGCTCTCGACGAACCGGACTGGTTCATGGCGGACAGCGAACGGGACACGGACGACGTCCCGACTGCCGACGGCGAAAGCCTCTTCTCACCAGACGAGTTGGAAAACCTGGAGTGGGCTGATCCGACGTCGTACGAACCGGATCCCGACGCACCAGCGGCAGAGGACCTGCCTTGGGAACGTCTCCAACTTGAGCGTCCCTCACCCGGTGCCTGGCCCATGGCTGCCATACCGCGAGTGATGGACAACCATGAGTAACCATGAGCCCGGCACGCGCATCCTCACCCCCGAACAGGTCCTCGCCGCAGCGAGCCCGCACCGCCTTCTCTACATAGAGGCCTTTCCTGGTTCGGGGAAGACGACCGTGTCCAACCAGCGCTTCGGCCTGCACCGCTACGCACGTACGACCGATCACCGGGCAGTCGTGGCGGTCAGCTTCACCCGCTCGGCCACCGAGGAGATACGCAGCCGTGTGTCCCGGCAATGGGGCCCCTCGGCACTGACGTGGCCCCATCGCATCGTCACGCTCGACACGATCCTGAACGATCTCCTCGCCCACCTCCTGCGGTCCGGGATCCTCCAGTGGCCCGGAGGCCACCAGGAGCTAGAGGTGCTGGACACGTGGCGGTCCCATCTGCCCACCACCTCCACCCTCGACAAGCCGGTCCTCGCCCTGAACGACACACGGATCGTCACTGACTCCGTACGTCAAGCGAGACGGGGAAGCTACGTGAAGCCGGCCTGCTTCGCCTCGGCCGTCGGTGAAGGGCGGTGCACGCACGACAACGTACGTGAGGTACTGCAGCTCGCTCTTCGTATCGAGGCCGTCCGCGCCTCCGTGATGGCCTACTTCGCTGCGACGATCCGGTCCCTGCTCGTCGACGAGGTCTATGACGCGAACGACTTGGATCTCGAAGTCATCCGCCTTGCGGCAGACGCGGGGCTCGTCGTCACCCTGGTCGGGGACCCCTGGCAGGCTCTCTACGGCTTCCGCGGTGCCCGCCCCGAGAACGTCCCCAGCCTCCTGAGCCGGCTGGGCTTCGAGCGCAGTGAACTCCAGACCTCGTTCCGCTGGCGTGACAGTGCTGCCCAGGACTCGTTGGCACGCCAGCTGCGCCGCAAGGAGAGGGCAGTCCTTCCCGCAGGGAAGGCAGGGGACGTCGATGTCGTCCTTGCACGGCAGTGGAAACTGCTGTGGGGTGCTGACCCCCATATCCTCCCTCTGGCCGTCAGGCCCAGGACGGGCCAGTTCCAGGAAGCCGTGTGCACTCTGCTTCTGAACGAACTCGCCCAGAGCACCTTCGGCCGGCCGGCTGTCGACCTCATCGATGCCCGGACCAGCTTGGGCATCATGGAGAGCGACGCTCTCTCGGAGCTGCGTCCGTATCTGCGTAGCGCCCTTGAGCGCCTGGCGGGCCATGGCAGTCTCGCCGGACTCTGGGCCGATTTGGCGGCCACCATGCTCACCATGACGCCCGTCGAGCCGTCGGAGGGCCAGAAACGGACACCCCGGGCCGCCCTCGCCAATCTGCGGACGAGGCTGGAGGTCGCCCACGAGGGGCTGGTCCCCGGCATGACCTGCCACCAGGCGAAGGGACGGGAATGGGACCGGGTCGGGGTGAGACTGGAGCAGGTCGACACGGCCGCGCTCCGGAGAGGTCTCGACCCCACCAACGAGGCCCACCGCGCGCTCTACGTCGCGCTCACCCGGGCACGTCACCTCAGTCTCGCGGTGTAAGAGAGCGGTTCGTAACTCATTGGCCGGTTCTACCGTCACCTAGCGGGACGACGGAACTGCTCGGGCTGGTCATCGCCGTCATCGTGCTGGCCGCGAACAGCCACGTCAACGCCGCGGGTTTCGCCCTGCTGGACCAGGTCGCCGAACACACCAGCGGCAGCGTCGAGAAGGTTCTAGTCGGCCAGGGCTTCAAGAACCAGGTCGCCGTGCATGGCTACCAGATCCACATCCCGCCGCGGACAGAAGCCCGGCCGCTCTCGTCGACGCCGACCATGTGGGCCGCCTCGGGGGTCGAGGGACGACCCATCACGTCGACTGTGTCGCGACCGTCGAGCCCCGGGGGCCGGTATGCGGGAGCTGGGCGGCGTCCGGGTGGCGTCGGCGCCACTGCGCGTAGACCGGGCTGGCGGCGCACGTGTCCAGGTAACCGGCCGCCATCGTGCGCAGGATGTCGTCGCAGTGGGAGGCCAGCGGGCCGTCACGGTGCCAAGCCAGGACGTGGCGGTACCAGAGCGGGTTTCCCGTGAGGGGTCGGACGGTGACGCCGGGGGTTTGCGAGAAGGTGGCTTGGCAGAGGCTGATGGCCAGGCCCGCGCGGACCAGTTCGACCAGTTGACGTCCCTCGGCCTCGTGCGGAGCGGAGGGGCGGCGGCCGGTCAGGGCGCAGACGGAGGACCAGTACTCGCGGGTGCGGTCGCCGTCGGGCCGGGGCATCGCCCAGTCGTGATCGGCGAGTTCGGTCAGGGACACGGTCTCCTGGCCGGCCAGCGGGTGGGTCGAGGGCAGCAGGGCGAAGACGGGTTCGGTGACCAGGGGGGTGAGGACCACCCCTTCGCGCGGGGGCAGGACCTGTTCCGGGTGGTCACCGAGGACCGCCGCCTCCAGGCGGCCGGCGGCGAGGTCGTCGAGGAGCGCGACGGGGGAGTAGTGGCCGCGGGACGTCACCTCGGCCTCGGGCAGCAAGCTCCCTATGGCCAGGATGAGATGGCCGATGAGGGGGGCACCGACCGATCCGACGCGGACTCGGTCCGGGGACGCCAGGTGGCGGGCCGCGCGGGCGGTGTCTGCGAGGAGCGCGTCGATGCCCGGCAGGACGGCGTGGGCCCGGGCCAGTACCAGCTCGCCGAAGGCCGTGGGCGTGGCTCCGGCCCGCTGCCGGTCGAAGAGGGCGCCGCCGAGCATCGACTCGATGCGGCGCAACTGTGTACTGAGGCCGGGCTGGGTCATGGACAGCGCGGCGGCGGCCCGGGTGAGGCTGCCGGCCTCGGCGATCGCGCACAGTACGCGCAGGTGCCGTACCTCCAGTTCCATGTCGGGCATGTTATGGAGCGACGACAGCTTTCGGACAGGAGCAGGCCCCCATCACTCTTATGTGAAATGTCACACACCAAAGGAAGGTCATGTGCCCGTGAAAGCCATCCACCGCCCGGTGGCTCCACCCGCGCCGGCCGCCGCGCCGAGGCTGCTGGCTGTCCTGGCCGCCGCACTGCTGCTCCTCCTGTCGGTGGCACCGCCCGCCGGCGCCGCTGACAGCCCGTCGGCCTGTGCCCTGCGCGGCACCACCGGCTGGACGGACGAGGGGCACGACACGGACTACTCGTCGTTCCAGCGTCCCGTCGGGACGGTCCAGGTCGGCATGGTCTTCGTGGACTTCCCCGACGCGCGGGCCACCGAGGCCCCGGGTGAGACCTCGGCGCAGATCACGCCCGGAGCGGACTGGCTGTGGTACGCCTCGTACGGCAGGACCTGGCTCTCGATCGAGCAGCACCAGTGGTGGGCGCGCATGCCGCGCACCTCCACCGACTACGGTTTCGCGCGCGGCCTGACCCACGAGACGCACGAGGCGTACATCAAGGACGCTGTGGCGGCGGCCGATCCGTACGTGGACTTCTCCCGCTACGCCATGGTGTACGTCGTGCCGACGCGCAACGCGGCGGCGGTCTCCTTCACACCCACGTACGTGTACGAGCCCGGCACGGAGGGCGTGGTGGCCGACGGCCGCCGGATCACGTGGGCGGTGACCTTCGGCCAGGACATGTGGCACTGGGGTCCCGGGCTGGTCGCCCACGAGACCGCGCACACCTTCGGGCTGCCCGACCTCTACGCCTTCGCGGCGGCGGGCCTGCCGGGCGGCGACGCCCACCGCTTCGTCGGCGGATGGGACGTGATGGGCCTGATCGACGGCCGGGGGGCGCAGTTCTTCGCCTGGCACTCCTGGAAGCTGGGCTGGACCGGGGACGGTCAGGTCGCGTGCCGGGCCGCGAAGGGGAGCGACACCGTGTACCTCACGGCGGTCGAGTACGGCAGCGGCACCAAGATGGCGGTGATCCGTACCGGTCCCACGACCGCGTACGTCGTCGAGTCCAGGCGCGGGGTCCACGCGGACGCCGGCTCCTGCTCGACCGGCGCCCTGATCTATCGGGTCGACGCCTCCGTGCGGACCGGTCAGGGGCCGATCAGGGTGATGGACGCCAAGCCGGTCGCGACACCCGCCGTCGGCTGCCGTCCGCTGGACGACGCCCCGTTCTGGGCCGGCGAGTCGTTCACCGATGTGGCGGCCGGGGTCCGGATCGACGTGCTCGCCGCTGACGGCTACGGCGAGACCGTGCGCGTCACGAAGTCGTAGGAGCCGCATCCGCGCCGCAGTGCCCCACTGCGCACCGAGGAGCCGGGGCACTGCGCGGGGGTGGGGTCAGTGGCCGCTCCCACCCGGGTCCTTGAGCCCGATCGTGGCGTAGTCGAGCTGGCCGCCGAAGGACGTGTGACCGAAGGCGCCGGCGATGTTGGTGCCGAGCAGCAGCGGCATGCGCTCGATGACGGCGGGTGCCGTCGGGGCTTTGGCGAGGATCTCCCCGTCCAACTGCCGCCATGCCGCGTTGGCCTGGGCGGCGTCGGTCAGGTCGGCGATCTCGTCCATCCGCTTCATCGTCGCCTCGTCGCGGAAGAGCGAGTGATTGCCGCTGTTCCCCTTCTCCTTGATGTAGCGGCCGTCGAAGAGGAAGGGCAGGAAGGTGGAGCCGGAGGGATAGTCGGGGCACCAGCCGGTGTAGACGAGGTCGGTGCGGTTCTTGGTGTCACCGATGGTGTCGTAGAAGGCCGACGGGTCGACGGCGTCGATCGTGACCTTGATCCCCGCCCGGCCCAGGGACTGCTGGATCGCCTCGGCAACCCCCTTGTCCCCGTTGGAGACGGTGATGGTGGTGGTGAACCCGTCCGGCTTGCCCGCCTCCTCCAGCAGCTGCTTCGCCTTCTCCACGTCGCCCGTCGCCGGGATCCCCAGTGTGTCGGGCTGCTTGCCGCCGAAGAGCGAGCCGGGCATGAGTGCGGTGGCGGGTTCGTTGAGGGCCGGGCCGCCCGAGGCGGTCAGCACCGCTTCTCGGTCCAGGGCGTACTGCACGGCCTGCCGGACCTTGACGTCGTCGAAGGGGGCGCGGCCGGTGTGCATCTGCACCATCTCGGTGCAGTTGGTGGACTCGGCCAGCAGCCGTGCTCTGACGTCGGGCTTGGTGAGCACCTTCGGGGTGCTCTCGGGGCGCAGCTTGCCCCAGGGGACGGCAGAGGCGTCCACGCCCTCCGCTGCGATGAGCCGGTCGTCGATCTGGTTGGCCCTCAGCCCCATCACCACGACCAGCTTGTCCGGGTACGCCTTGCGGACGGCGTCCGTCGCCGGGTCCCAGTGGGGGTTGCGGACCAGTACCAGCCGCTTGTCCCGGTCGTACGACTCGATCTTGTAGGGGCCCGAGGAGAACGGGCGGTTGTCGTACTGGGGTCCCTTGTCCTGGGCCCTGGGCACCGGTGCGAAGGTGGGCAGAACGGTGGCGTTGGGGAACTCGGCGAAGGGCTTGCGGAGTTCGAAGACGATCGTGTGGTCGTCGGGGGTCTTGACCGAGTCGAGGTGCTGCCCCTGGGCGGGGCCCCGGTAGCCCTCGGCGCCGGCCAGGTAGCGCGCGGCGTAGTCCGGGCCGCCGGGTAGGTCGGGGGAGAAGGACCGCTCCACGTTGTACTTGACGTCCTGGGCAGTGATCGGAGTTCCGTCCTCGTACATGAGGCCCTTCTTGAGCTTGAAGGTCCACGTCCTGGCGCCGTTGGAGGAGACACCGAGGTCCTCGGCGAGGTCGGGGACCAGCTCACCGCCCTTCGCGCCCGGCTCCGCCTTGTACGTCACCAGCGTGCGGTAGAGCAGTCGGGTGCCGAAGTCCATGTCGCCGATCACCCAGTTGCGGGCCGGGTCGAGGTGGGTGAAGTCCTGATGGGACAGAACGGTCAGCGTCCCGCCCTTCTGGGGAGTGCCGCCGACGGTGACTCCTTCGTTGGCGAGTGCGGGGTTCTTCGAGTCCTTGTCCTGCCGACTGCTGTTGGGGTGGCTGCTGTGGGAACAGCCGGCCATGCCGAGTGTGACGGTCGCTGCCAGGGCCGCGGCGACGGCGTAGTGAGTGCGCTTGTTCATCAGTGGTCACTCCGTGAACAGTCGGGCAGCCGCACCGCCCGGGAAGCTGGAATGTGACCGATAACATAGTTATGTGAAATGGCACCCACAATTGTCGGGCCCCCATAGCGCCGAGTTATGGCCAGGCGGGGGCTCCACGATCCCCGTGTGGTCGCGCCATGCTGACATGCAATGTCACACACCATCAGGCGTGGCCATGTGGCCATGTGGCCGTGAAAGGGACCCATGAACCCCGCGTATGCGACCACCGACCACGTCTTCACCGTCCCCCTCGACCACACGGCCCCACACGGTCCGACCATCCAGATCTTCGCCCGGGAGGTCACCGATGCCCGCCGAGCAGGCCGGCGACTACCCTGGCTGCTCTATCTCCAGGGAGGGCCGGGCGGCAAGTCGCCCAGACCGACGGCCGGTTCACCCGGATGGCTGCCCCAAGCACTCACGACCCACCGGGTCCTGCTCCTCGATCAGCGCGGCACGGGCCGCTCCACCCCCGTCACCGCCAGGACGGCCTCCTGCTTCGCCTCACCGGCCCGGCTGGCCGAGCACCTCGGCCACTTCCGCGCCGACTCGATCGTTGCGGACGCCGAACTGATCCGCCGGCAGCTGTGCGGCGACGAGCCCTGGGAGACCCTCGGCCAGAGCTACGGCGGCTTCATCACCCTCACCTATCTCTCCCGGGCCCCCGAAGGCCTTCGGGCGTGCTACGTGACCGGCGGCCTGCCCGGTCTCTCGGCCACGGCCGACGAGGTCTACGCCCGCACCTACCCCCGGGTGCGGGACCGCGTCCTCGACTTCTATGCCCGCTACCCCGAAGACGCCTCCCGACTGCGCCAGATCGCCCGCCTCCTGGCCGTCACCGATGTGCGCCTGCCCGACGGAGACCGACTCACCCCCCACCGCCTGCGCACCCTCGGCCTCGCCCTCGGCATGGGCGACGGCTTCGAACGGATCCACTGGCTCCTCGACGAATCCCTCGACGCGGACGCGAAGCCGACCGACACCTTCCTGCACCAGGTGATGACACTGACCGGCTTCACCGACAACCCGCTCTTCGCCGTCATGCAGGAGACCCTGTACGGCCAGGGCGCAGGACCGACCGGCTGGGCGGCGTCCAGGGCCATGGCGGCGTCCCCCGAGTTCGCCGAGGACGCCGACCCCCTCCTGCTCACCGGAGAAATGATCTACCCCTGGATGTTCCGCGAGATCCACGGCCTGCGCCCCTTCGCTGACGCCGCCGACCTGCTCGCCGAACGCTCCGATTGGCCACCGCTGTACGACCCCCGCCGCCTCGCCGCCAACCGGGTCCCGCTCGCCGCCCTCGTCTACCACGACGACATGTACGTGGACGCCGGGCTCTCCCTGCTCACCGCGCGCCAGATCGGTGCCACCCGCGTATGGGTCACCAACGAATGGGAGCACGACGGCGTCACCGCATCCGGCGGCCGCGTGCTGTCCCGCCTGATGGACCTGGCCGCGGGTCTCGCGTAGGACCCCCGCAGTTCCTTCCCCGATTCCCCTCGACCTGCCCCCGACGGGAGAGACATGCCCCACCCGCCCCACCGCCTGCGGCCGCGGCCGCTCGCCACCGCCGTCGCCCTCATCTCCTGCCTGTCCGCCCCCACCGCTGCCGCTGTCCCCGGCCCGCCGCCGCCCGCCGCCGACTGCGCCCTCCCCGGCCGGACCGGCTGGACGGACGAGGGCCACGACACCGACCGGACCCGGTTCCAGCCCGCCACCGGGACCCGCCGCGTCCTGACGCTGTACGTGGACTTCCCCGACGCCCCGGCCACCGACTCCACCGAGTCGTACGCCGCTCACCTCGCCCCGGCCGCCGACTGGATGGGCCGCGCCAGTTACGGCCGCCTGCGACTGGACGACACCCCACTGCACCGCTGGATCCGGATGCCCGCCGACTCCACCTCCTACGGCTTCGCGCGCGGCCTCACCTTCGAGGCCCACGAGAAGTACCTCCGCGACGCGATCACGGCCGCCGACCCTTACGCCGACTTCTCCCGCTACGACATGGTCTACGTCGTCCCCACCAGGACGGCGACCGCCATCCCCTTCTCGCCGACCTACCTGTACGACCCGGCGGGGCCCGGCATCACCGCCGACGGCACCCGCGTCAGATGGGCCGTGACCTTCGGACAGGACATGTGGCGCTGGGGCCACAAGGTCGCGGCCCACGAGACCGCCCACACCTTCGGGCTGCCCGACCTGTACGCGTTCACCGGCGCCACCCACCAGTACACGGGCGGCTGGGACGTCATGGGCAATATCGCCGGCCAGGCCCCGCAGTACCTCGGCTGGCACTCCTGGAAGCTCGGCTGGACCCGCGACGACCAGGTCGCCTGCCTGCCCGGGCCCGGTCGTCGAACGGTAAGGCTGACCCCGGTGGAACGGCCCGGCGGCACCAAGATCGCCGTTCTGCGCACCGGTGGGACGACGGCATACGTGGCGGAATCCCGCCGTGCCCAGGGCAATGACGCGACCGCCTGCTCCACCGGCGTCCTCATCTACAAGGTCGACTCCGCCACCCGGACCGGCGAGGGCCCGGTGCGGATCACGAACGCGAACCCGACCACGACCCCGCCCAACGGCTGTACCCCGCTCGACCTGGCCGCGTACGCACCCGGACAGAGCTTCACCGACCCCGCGACCGGCGTGCGCATCGACGTCCTCGCGGGCGGACGGACGGGTGACACGGTGCGGCTGGGCAAGGAGTCCCCCGGCGGCTCCGCCCTCGGCCCGCGAGAATCCCCTCCCGCAGCCGTCCGCCCTCGCTGATCACCACGGTGGTCCAGCAGGGTTCGCGGGAGGGGGTCGGCCGTGCGAGTCGGGTTGCCGGCTCGGGGGCGGGTCCCGGTCACCGGCCGTTCAGCAGTTGGGTGGTGGCCAGTTCGCGGTAGAGGGCGTCCGTTTCCAGGAGCTCGGAGTGGGTGCCCACCGCCCGTACGTGGCCGGCCTCCATCACGACGATGCGGTCGGCCGTGGTGACCGTGGACAGGCGGTGGGCAACGACGAGGACGGTGATGCGACCGGCGACGTCGATGATGGTGTCGCGCAGTGCCGCTTCGTTGGCCGCGTCGAGCTGCGAGGTGGCCTCGTCCAACAGCAGGAGTCTCGGGCGGCGGAGCAGGGCCCGGGCAATGGCGACGCGCTGGCGCTCGCCGCCCGAGAGCCTACTGCCGCGGTGCCCGACGTCGGTGTCGAGGCCCCGCGGAAGGCGGTCCGTCAACGCGTCGAGGCGAACGAGGCGCAGGGCGTGGCGGAGGTCTTCCTCCGTGGCGTCGACGGCGCCCAGCGTCAGGTTCTCGCGCAGGGTGCCGGCGAGGACGGGCGTGTCCTGTTCCACGTACCCGATGGCTGCGCGGAGTTCGGCCAGGGGCCACTGCCGCACGTCCTTCCCGTCCAGCAGCACCTGGCCGGCGTCCGGGTCGTAGAAGCGTTCGATGAGGGAGAAGACCGTGGTCTTGCCCGTGCCGGACGGCCCGACGAACGCGGTCAGTCCCCCGCCGGGAACGGTGAAGGAGACACGGTGGTGGACCTCGGGCAGGCCGGGACGGTAGGCGAAGCGGACGTCGCGGAAGGCCACGCGCGCGGGCAGCGGAGCCGCTGTCGGCCGGCACGCACCGCCTTCCCTTCCGTAGTGCGCGTCCTCGACCTCCAGACTCTCGACCTCCCGGATCCGGGAGGCGGCGGCCGAACCGATCTGGAACTGGACGACACCCTCCACCAGCTGACCGATTCGAGGTGCGAGCGCGAAGAGGTAGAGCAGGAAGGCGACCAGGGTGGAGACACCGATGGCGCCGGAGGTGACGCGCGCGCCCCCCACCCCCAGCACGACCAGGAAGCAGACCTGCACGACGACCGCCGACAGGGTCGCGGACACCGCTTCCCAGGCGGCAGCGCGGACACCGGTACGCCGGGCCTGCTCGGCCGCCCGGTACAGCGCTCGCACCTCCTGCTGTTCGGCACCCGACGCCTTGATCGTGCGGAAGGCGCCCAGGGTTCGTTCCAGCGCGGCGCCCATGCGCCCGACCGCCTCCTGCGTGTGCCGGGTCGCCCGGCCGATCCGCGGGGCCACGACGGCGACGACGATGCCGACGAACGCGATCACGCCGAGCGTGACGCCGAGCAACACGGCGTCGAGCAGGCCCATCATGACCACCGTCGCGAGGGTGATCAAGGTGCCGGTGACCGCGGCCGACACGGCCTGAGGAGCACTTTGCCGCAGCAGCGCCGTGTCGGAGGTGACGCGGGAGATCAGGTCCCCCGGTTCGGTGCGCTCCACCACCGGTACGCGCAGGGTCAGCAGACGGTCGATCAGGCGGCGCCGGGCGGTGCAGACGAGGGACTCCGCCGACCGGTCCAGCACCCAGTGCCCGAGGCCGGCAAGGATCCCTCCCACCGCCACCAACACACTGAGGACGATCACCGGGCCGTACTCCGGGCCCCCTCGGCCCATGTCGTCCATCACCCGTTTGGCCGCCATGGGCTGGGCAAGGCCCATCACGCTGCCCAGCAGACCCAGCAGGACTCCCGCCGCCATACGGCCGCGCTGCGGTCGGAGGTGCTCGACGAGGGCGAGCGACGCAATGGTCACGGGCTACTCCACCGCGAAGAAGCGCTGGAAGTACCCGGCCGGCGTGCCCTCGCCGACGGGTTCGCCCTCGGCTTCCACCCAGGCGTGCGCGGCGAACGGCGGGCGGGTGCGTACCCCCACGCACCAGGTGGGCCACTGGCCGCGGCAGCGGCACAGCAGCACCGTCGCCAGGGATCGCGGCAGGCAGCCCTTGTGCCCGCCCGCGGCCAGGCTCACGGCGAGCACCGTCTCCCGCGCCGCTTGCGCCTCGGCCAGCGTGGCGGGCCGGGCTCCGCGCCGGATCCGGGCCAGCACGGCCCGGATCCGGTGGGGCGGCAGGGCGGCCAGCACGTGGGCGCAGCCGATCAGGATGCGCGCCCCGAGGCGGCGGGCCAGGGGGACGGAGCGGGGGCGGTAGGGAACGGCTTCCGGGGTCGACATCTGCGTATCCCTTCTCCGGGGCGGCCGACGGCCGGGTCCGGCTACGGCGTGATGAGCCCGGCGGAGCGGAGGTCTTCGACGATGCTCACGACGTCCTGTGCGGCCACTTCTGTGTCCACGCCCTCGTACCGTTCGACGAGGGCCGCCGCCGCCCGCTCGACACCGTGGCCGTCCAGGAGCTCACGGAGCACCACGGCCGCTGCGGGGTTGAGCGTCCAGTACTCGGCGCTCTTCTGATCGAGCAGGGCCATGCCGTACTCGGTCTCGGTCAGCAGCACTCCGGACTTCAACGTGCACATCGGCTCACCTTTCGCCTTCCGTCAGGGGTCGTGTTCGGGAGGGCGTCATCTCCCGGGAGCGCAGCCATACTTCGCACGCCACGGTCGGGTGCAGCAGGTAGCTCTCCGTCTCCGCCGACAGGGCCCGACGGCACCACTCGCGCAGGACCTCCACGTCGACGAGACCCAGCCGGGCGAGGCGCGACTCCTCGCACAGCGCGAGCAGGCGGGCGCGGTGGCGGCGCAGCCCCACTTCCTCCTCGAAGGTGGCGTTGGCCTTGGTGCCGCGGGTGCGGCTGGCCTCGGGGACGATGCCTCGCATGGCTTCGACGATCAGCGGCTTGTACTGCCAGGGAGTGATCCGCTCCTGCGGCCGGATGGCGAGGGCCGCCTCGATCACCCGGTCGTCGTAGTAGGGGGCCGCCACCGTGATGCCCAGCGGGGCGGCCATCTGCCCGATGTGCCGGGTCCACTGGGAGATGCCGTCCATCGCGGCCATCTCCCGGTGCTCGCCGTGCCCGCGGCCACGGGGCTCGGCTTCCGGGAGGTGGGCGCGCAGCAGCTCGCGTACCGCCTCCACGGCCTCCGGCGTGGCCCAGCCGGGCATGCGCGGCGGCGCTGACCAGTCGAGCAGCGGCTCGTCTGCCGGCGCAGGGGGCGCGGTGAGGTCGCGGGCGACCCTGCCGAGCCAGGTGCGGTAGGAGCGGCGGTCCACGAGCTGGCGCAGCACCCGCCACCGGGACCACTGGTACTTCGCGGTGTATCCGCGCACATCGCGGAGCGCGGTGAGGGGACGGGTACCCATCAGTGAGTGCAGGCGCGCGGGTGCTCCGGCGAGGAGCTCGTCGCCCCCCAGGCCGGTCAGGTGCAGGCTCGAACCGCGGGCTGCTGCCAGGGCGATGATGTGCATGCGGCGGTTTCGGTCGACCGTGAGGATGCTGGGGGTGTCCAGGAGGTCGTCGAGGGTGTCGATGCCGTCGAACGTCATGGCCAGGTCGGGTGCGGGGACGATGTGGTGCTCGACAGTCCCCAGTGCCCGGGTGGTCCGGCGGGCCCAGTACACGTCGTCGCCGAGTTCGTCGTGGATGGCGGCGGTGTACGCCACGACCTTCGCGTCCTCGCGGGCGGCGGCGCAGCACACGGCGGTGGAGTCGAGCCCGCCCAGGTCGGCCGTCACCAGCTCGCGCCCGCGCGTGCGCGTGGCGACGGCGGCCGTCAGCGCCTCCCGGAAGCGCACGGCACCTTCGGCCAGGGGCAGGTGCGGCTCGGGGGGCGACCACCAGCGGGTCCCTTCGGCCCGCCCGTCGGAGTCGAGCGTCAGGTAGTGGCCGCCGGGCTGGGCGTGAACGCCCTTCCACATCGGCGAGCCCGACAGCGGGTGCGGTACGCCCAGGGTGAGCAGTTCGAGGGCGAGCCTGCGTTCGTCGAGTTCGGCGCCGACCAGTTCGGCGAGTACGTCTGCCCGGTCGGAGGCCAGGCTGACGCCGCCGGCCGCCGGGAGGGTGGCGTCGGTGAAGAACACCCGCTTCATGCCGACGATGCCGCCCTGGACCCGGACCCGCCCGCCGCGGCTGGCCACGAGGTGGAGACTGCCGGCCCAAGTGGCACTGAAGCGGTCGAGTGCCGCCAGGGACGTGCCTTCGGCCGCGGCGGCTGCGCGGCGGGCCGCTTCGGCGGTGACGGAGTGCTCGCCGAGCACGGCGATGCGGGTTCCTCCGCACTCGCCCACCACCATGCTGGAGGGTGCCCAGCGCCCCACCAGCCAGGGGCGCCCGGACCGGTGGCGCAGGCCCTGGGCGGCGTGGGCGAGCGCTTTGGCGGCGACAGCGGCGGCTGCGTCGGTGTCGGGCAGGACGGTGAACCAGGTGGGCAGGGCCTGGAGCGACAGCGAGTCTTCCACGGCTACGGCCTTCGGTCGGCGATGTGTGGAAACCAGGTGGCCGGGGGGGGGGGGGGGGCGCCCCCCCCCGGGGCCGCCCCCGGGGGCCGGCCGCGCCCCGCCGCCCCCCCCCAACACGCTGGG
>NZ_JBHWJJ010000098.1:0-30747 GCF_042732005.1 Streptomyces sp. NPDC059851
AGCAACCGGATCAGCGTCCCCAGATCCGTACTCGACGTCCGCGACTTGGACATCAGGGTCGTCAGGACCGTAGCCCCCATGTCGAACTTCATCGCCCGCATCTCCCCCGTCCGCACATCGAACAGTTCAGGCCGTCAATTTCACCGTCACCCTGCCAACTTCTATCAATTCAGGCCTCATCTGCGCACTGACGCAAGGGGGTTGTGACTAACGTATGACAAACCGCCAACGGGCCGACGGGGCACAGGGCAGCGAACATCACGGTCCGCAATCGGCCGTTCGCCGGCCGTGCGCACCCCCGGCCGTAGGGGCCCGTACCACCCGGGCATACGAAAACCCTCCCGGTCACGAGCCGGGAGGGCTGGTCGCGGCGGATCGCGACGGGTCAGCTCAGGCCTTTGCTGCGTTCGCCGATGCGGTCACCCTGGGGAGTGCCGGCCCGCTTGAGGCTGGCCTTCGTGTGGAGACCGCCCTTCACCTTGCTCGGCACCGGCCCGTCGAACCCGTGCCCCGCCGGACGCGGTGCCCGTCCCGGCTCCGGCGTCTCGAGAATCCGCTTCTGGCGCTCGTTGCTCATCCCGTCGTCAACTCCCTCGGGAAGCGTCCAATCGGTCTATTACAGATTATTGGGATGGTAGGCACATATGCCAGGAGATGCATCTGGGGCGATCGGCATCCGGCCCGACCTGGCCCGATCCCGCCCGCCCGGTCCGACCGCCCCGCCCGCCCCGCCCGACTGCCCGGTCCGACCGCCCGCCCCGGGCTGCGTCCTCGGTCACGGGCGTGCCGGCGCCGGCCGCTCCGCCGGCCCCAGCACCGTCTGCAGCAGCTCCTCCGGGCAAGGCGTCCCCCGCGGCAGCTGGTACTTGGCCGCCACCCGGTATTCCCCGGGCGCCGGGGCCAGCAGCTCCGTCCACACGTCGCCGTCCGCGTCCGGTTCCGCCTTGAACAGGCACCCGGCGGTGTTCGCGTACTCCTTCGGCTGCGCGCCGGCACCCGCACCCGCGCCCCCGCTCCTGCCGCTGCGCGCCCGCGACGCGGACGTCTCCTGCGGCGGCAGCACCGGCTTGCCCGCGGGATCCACCAGGCCCAGCCACGGCGAGTGCGGGATCCGCACCAGCACCCGGCCGGGCGCCTTCACGTCCACGACCAGCTGGTCGGCCCCGGCCCGGACCACCGCGGCCGGCCCCGACACCAGGTCGGTCGGCCGGGCGACCTCGAACAGCTGCCAGTTGGGGTCGCCCCACACCAGCCGGAGGTACGGGAGCCCCTGGCGCACCAGCTTCGCCTCCGCCTCGCCGCCCGAGTCGGGTTTGTCGGCGGGCAGCACCACGTAGTGCACGGCCCAGCGCTCCAGCCAGGCCCGATAGCTCTCGGCGGTGAGGGTGTCGTCGTAGAAGAGCGGGTTCCGCTCCAGGTCGGCCTGCCGGTTCCAGCCGCGTGCGAGGTTCACGTACGCGGGGAAGGCCGAGGATTCGCGGTGGCTGCTGGCAGGGACCACCTCGACCCGGCCGCGCTCGGCGCCCGCCTTGCGCAGCTGGTCGACCAGGGGGGCCAGCTCCCGGTTCCAGGCGGCCACCGGGGTGGTGCGGACGATGTCGGTGATGCTGTTGGTGGTGATCCACACCGTGACCCCAGTGAACGCGGCGACCACCGCGTACCAGCGTCGCGAGCGCCGTGCCGAGTACGGCAGCGCCGCCAGCAGCACGGCGCCGCCGAACAACATCACCATGCGGGTGACGTTCGACCCGACCTGCGAGTCGATCACCCAGGTCAGGAACACGCCGAGCAGGTAGACCCCCGAGGCGAGCCGGACCGTCTTCCACCGCTCCGGTACGAGGAGCAGGATCGCCAGCGCGCTGAGGAACGGCGGCACGGCCGAGCCCAGCTTCATCGGCTGCGTCCCCGAGAACGGGAACAGCCAGGCCGATAGCCCGACCACCGCCACCGGGGCCAGTCCCAGGGCGTACGCCCCCGGCCGCCGCCGGCTCAGGAACAGCGCGGCCGCGACCACCCCGAGGAACAGGCCGGCGACGGGGCTGGCGGCGGTCGCCAGCCCGGCGAGCGGGGCCGCCACGGCCGCCTTGGCCCAGCGCCGCCGGGCCCACTTGCGGGGCCAGCAGAACACGGCGGCGACGGCACCGAGCGCGAACATCGCACCGAGCCCGAAGGTGACCCGGCCGGAGAGCGCGTTGCAGAACAGCCCGTACACCCCGGCCAGGGCCGGCCACAGCGGCTCGCGCACGGCGCCGCGGCAGCGGGTCAGGACCAGTGCGAGCAGCCCGGCCGAGACCGTCCCGGCGATCATCATCGTGGTCCGGACACCGAGCATGTACATCACGTACGGCGAGACCACGCTGTACGAGACGGGGTGCATGCCCCCGTACCAGGCGAGGTTGTACGCCGAATCCGGATGGCGGCCCACGAACTCGGCCCAGGCGTCCTGGGCGGCGAGGTCGCCGCCGCTGTTGGCGAAGGCGTAGAACCAGACGACGTGCAGGACGGCGGCGAGGACGGTGGCGACGGCCACCGGATGCCGCCGGGCCCAGCTGAGGGGGCCCCCGGGCCCGACGAGGGCCACGGGACCGACGGGCACGCCGGCCGCGACGGGCGCGACGGCAGCGGCTGCGGGCTCGCCGACGGCCGACGGCCCGCTCCGGCCCTGCTGCTCAGCGGTGGTCACTGGTCTGCCCCACTCCCCGGCACCAGGGCCGGACACGTGTCCCGGTCGGTCCCGTGCATTCGTTCATTCCGTCCCCTAGCGGTTCCGGTTCCGGTCCGGTTCAGGGTCCGGTCCGGTTCAGGGTCCGGTCCGGCTCAGGGTCCGGTTCCGGGTCCTAGACGCGCACCGGCGCCCCGGGGTTGCCCGGGGCGCCGGTTCACGGGGTTACCGGGTTCGGCGGTGATCAGCCGATACGGGTCAGTCTGCTGCCGATGCCCGGTGCGGCCAGGTCGCTCTTCAGCGCCACCGGCACCTTCACCTGGCTGGCCCCCTCGCCGACGGTCAGGACGCCGACCTCGGTGCCCGCCGTCGCGGTCTGCGGGAGCTTGCCGTCCCCGCCGCTCAGCTTGACCTTGACGGTCAGAGACGGCCAGCCGACCGCCTCCACGTCCGCCGTGGCCACGACCGGGGTGCGGCCGCCGAGCCCGTCGTCGACGTACCCGACGACATCGCCCTTCTTCACCACGGCCACGCTGGTCAGCGACTTCTGCGTGGCCAGCATGATCTGCTTGCTGGCGTTGATGGCGGTGCCGAGGATCGGCACGCCGTGCTGGCCGAGGACCGCGCCGACGATCAGCTGGTTCGTCTTGCCGACCTTCTTCTCCGCGGCGAACAGCAGGTTGCCGCCCGCCTTGGTGGTGGAGCCGGTCTTGATGCCGAGCGCGCCGTTGCCCGGAATGAGGTCGTTCCAGTTGCGCCACGGCTTGCCGGACGGGTCCGTCCAGCTCGGCAGCTTGGTGATGGCGACGAGCTCCGGCATCTCGACGACCTTCAGGCCCAGCTTGACCTGGTCCTCGGCGGTGCTGACCGTGGTCGCGTCCAGACCCGAGGGGTCCGTGTACGTCGTGTTGGTCATGCCGAGTTCCTTGGCGGTGTCGTTCATCTTCTTGACGAACGCCTCCTGGTCGCCGCCGGTGTCCCAGCGGGCGAGCAGCCGAGCCACGTTGTTCGCCGACGGGATCATGATCGCGGCGAGGGCGTCGTACTCGGAGAGCTTGTCGCCCTCCTTCAGCGTGTTGACCGTCGACTCGCCCTCGGAGTCCTTCTTGCCGTCCTCCACGGCGGTCTTGTCCACGTCGATCATCGGACCCTTTTCCCCCTTCTTCAGGGGGTGGTTCTTCAAGATCACGTACGCCGTCATGGTCTTGGCGACACTGCCGATGGCGATGGGCTTCTGCTCACCGAAGGTGCCGACGGTGCCGAGGCCGGACGCCGCCATGTACGCCTGGCCCTCCTTGGGCCAGGGCAGGGCCGGGGCGCCGCCCTCGAAGGTGAACTCGTTCTTCGCGGTCATCTTGAGCTGCGCCCCGGGCAGCGGGCGCACCAGCTGCACGACGGCCAGGACGACCAGGAGCAGGACGGCGATCGGCGTGTAGATCTTGAGCCGACGGAGGAACGTCCGCATCGGGCTCGGCGGCGGAGGGGGGTTGTTCGTGAGCTCCGCGAGCAGGTCGAGCGGCGGCCGCGGCGGCAGCGGCTGCTGCGTGGTCCGCTCGGTCCGCTCGGGAACCGCGGCGGGGGCCGCGGCCCCGGCCGGAGCCGACGCCGGCGTCCGGGGCGGGGTGGCGGTACGGGGCGGGGTTGCGGTACGGGGCTGAGCCGGCGCTGACGGCGCGGCAGCGGCCCCGGCGGGCTTCGGCGCCGGTACGGACCCCTGCCCGGGCTTGTCATCCGCGCGCAGCGGCACGAACGTGCTCGGCTTCCCCCCGCCGGCCGACTTCGGCGGCGCGGGCCGGGAGGCGGCAGGCGCGCCGGCGGCGGGGCCGGAGCCGGGCGTACCGGCAGCGGGGCCGCCGGCCTGCGGCTTCACGGCACGGAAGACCGTGGTTCGCTCGCTTTCGGAGTCCTCGGCCGCCGGCTTGGCGGGAGCCGCCGGGCCCGAACCGGAGCCGGGCCTGGGCGCTCGGAAGACCGCGGTGCGCTCGCTGTCGGAGTCACCCGCGGCAGCGGACGGCTTGGTCGGCCCCCCGTCACCGGACTTGCCGGGAGCCGAACCGGAACCGGAGCCGGAGCCGGAGCCGGAGCCCGGCTTCACGGCACGGAAGACGGCGGTGCGCTCACTGTCGTCCGCCGCACCCGGCTCGTCCGCTTCCTCCGTCGACGGCTTGCCGGAGGCGGCAGCACCGGTCTTGGCCCACGCCGGAGCCCGGCCCGCAGATCCGGCAGACGCCTTGCCCGCGTCCCCCTTGGCGGAACCGGCCTTCTCGGCGTCCGCGGTGCCGGCGTCCGCCTTGCCCGCATCCCCCGTGCCGGCGTCCGCCCCGGCGGCCGGCTTCACGACACGGAAAACGGCGGTGCGCTCGACGGTGAGCTCGCTGTCGTAGTCCTCCGTCTCCGGCCGTGCCGGCGCCTCGTCGTCGGCGTCGGTTTCGGCGTCGTCGGTGTCGGTGTCGGCGTCGTCCCGAGCCGAAGCGGAACCGGAACGGGAGTCCGAAGCCCGGTCGCCATCCGCATCGGCGTCGGTGTCGGCGTCGTCGTCGTCGGCGTCGTCGTCGGCGGCCGCGGCCTTGGCCGAGCCCTTGCCCGAGGCGGAGCCGGAACGGGACTCCGCCCCGCGGTCATCGTCGGTGTCGGCAGCCTGGGCCGAACCGGAGCGGGACCCGGGCACCCGGCCGGCGTCCTTGCCGGCGTCCTTGCCGGCTTCCTCGTCCTCGTCCGTGGCGGCAGCCTTTACCCAGGCCGCGTCCGGGGCGGAGCCGGAACGGGACTCCGTCTCCCCCTCAGCAGACTCGCCGGCCACGGCGTCCGGAGCCGCGGCGTCGGCCTCGGTGTCGCCGGCGGCGTCGTCGCCCCCGTCCTTGCCCTGAGCGGAAGCGGAATCCACGTCCGCGTCCACTACGGGGGCGCGGAACACCGCCGTGCGCTCGCTGTCGGGAGCCGCGTCGGCATCCGCATCGGCATCGGCATCGGCATCGGCATCGGAGTCAACGCGGCCGGAGGGCTTGGCTTCGTCGGCCGCGGCCCGGTCCTCGGAATCCCGCGACCCCGAGTCCCGTACCGCGCTGCCGGAATCGCCCGCACGAGTGGTGGAACCGTCGCCCGCAGCGTCGGCGTCCCCCTTGCCGGATTCGGGTTCCCGCGGACGGAACACCGACAGCCTCGGGTCACGTTCTGCGGAGGACCTCGCCACCCCCGGCGTTCCTTCATCAACCGACTTGTCGGGGGACTCGCCCGCCACCAGTTCCTCCTCGATCGCCGCCGCGTGCCCGGCTGTCCGAATGTCTAACAGTGTCCCGCGTCGGGGGCATCGCCCCCGTGCTAGACGAGAACGACATAGCGCTGGTTCCCCCACAAAGCGACCAGGCGCTCTCGACAGATGAATGTGAGAGGCGTCACCCTGTCACTCATCCACGCGGGGAGGCATGGATGGGCAGGAGCCGCAGAACAATTCCGGAGGAGCTTCTGCTGCTCGCCTTGGACCCGGCCACGGGTACCACGGCGCAGCCGCAGTCGCTCGACCTCGGCCTGGCCGGGGCACAGCTAGTGGAGCTGGCTCTGGCAGGACGGATAGCCCCTGACGGGGATCGTATCGCCGTGGTGATGCCACGGCCGACAGGAGATCCGACTCTGGACTCCGCACTGGAACTGCTGCGCAGGCGCGGCAGCCCGGTTCGGGCCGTCCACTGGATCGGCGGACCCCGGCTGGGGCTCCGCCAGGTGTACCTCGCGCACTTGGAGCGCTGCGGCATGGTCCATGCCGTCGCGGGCCAGATGTGCGGTGTGCTGCCGACGACTCGCTACCAGGCGACGGACACGGCGATCAGCCGGGAGATCCGTGCCCGGCTCGACAGTGCGATCCGCACCGGTGTTCCGCCGGACCCGCGGACCGCGGCGCTCGCCGCGCTGGCCCACGCGGTCGGACTCGGCAAGCACCTGTACCCCGGCAACGAGGGGCGGTCGTCGAGGTCCCGGCTGCGGGACCTGATCCGGCACGACCCCATGGGCGGTCTCGTGGCGCACGCCGTCATGGACGTCCAGAACGGCGCGGCCGCACAGCCGCGCCGGGAGCGCGCATCGGCAGCTCCGCCGGCGGCCCGGGCCACGGCGAACGGCGTTCCGATGCAGGCACGACGCACCGGGGCGATGGCACGCGCCGCCGCGCACTGACAGCCGTTCCGTTCCACCACCGGCGTCACGGCACCACCAGCACCACGGCACCGCCAGCACCACGGCACCGCCGGAACCGCCAGCACGACGGCACCACCAGCACCATGCATGCACAGTAGATCCGCAGATCCACCACAGGTCCCACAGTTCCACCGCAACGCCGTCCAGAACGCGGGGTGGCGAGGCCGGTCCGCCGGCCCCGTCGCCCCGCGCACCTGTATTTCCGTGCCGTTTACCGGCGCCGCCCCGCCTTTCGGTGGCAGTCTGCTCACCAGTAGACACGCTGAGAGACGCAATCAAAGAAGGCGGAGGTGCCGTTCACGTGGCGTCCAATGTCAATCCCACCGTCCGACGCCGCCGACTGGGCATGGAGTTGCGCAAGCTCCGCGAGGACAAGGGCATGACGGCCGAGCAGGTGGCCGAGCGCCTGCTCGTTTCCCAGTCGAAGATCAGCAGGCTGGAGAACGGCCGCCGGTCCATCAGCCAGCGCGATGTCCGCGACCTGTGCGACGTGTACGAGGTCGAGGACCGCAGACTCGTCGAGTCCCTCATGCAGATGGCCAAGGATTCCCGCCAGCAGGGCTGGTGGCACGCCTTCGGCGACATCCCGTACAGCGTGTACATCGGTCTGGAGACCGACGCCTCCAGCCTGCGCACGTACGAGCCCCAGATGGTGCCGGGCCTGCTCCAGACCCCGGAGTACGCGCACGCCCTCATCCGCGGCGCGGCGCCCGAGACCGGCCCGGCGGACGTGGAGAAGCGGGTCCAGGTGCGGATGCACCGGCAGAAGCGGTTGTCGGAGACGGACAACAACAACCCGGAGGTCGGGCCGCTGCGACTGTGGGCGGTCATCGACGAGGCAGCGCTGCGCCGGCACGTGGGTGATGCCCAGTTGATGGTCGACCAGCTCGAATACTTGATAGAGCAGTCGGAGCAGCCGTACATCACGGTGCAGGTGATGCCGTTCTCGATGGGCGCCCACCCGGGCATGAACGGCCAGTACGCGATCCTGGAATTCCCGGACGCCACCGACTCCACGGTCGTCTACATCGAGGGCGTGACGAGCGATTTGTACTTGGAGAAGGCCAATGACGTGCAGAAGTACAGCGTGATGTACGAGCACCTGCGCGCGCAGGCCCTCAATGTGGACCAGACGCGGCAGTTCATCTCGGACATCATCGCCGAATATGCAGGCAACACGAAGTAAAAGGGGAGCAAACCGGGCAGGTGGCGAGGAGGGGCGGTTACGGTACACCGTCACTCCCCAGCCACAGAAGTCCTGAATGGAATATGCCACCCGGTCGGGTGAATCGCCTCATCGCCCGTCGGAAGGTGCCGGTAGCGTCGATCACGTCGGCCCGGGGAGAAACCGGATGGCCGGCAATCACCCCCACCCACCGGCACTTCCTGCTGCATCGGAGAGAAGCATGGCTATTCGTCAGGGCGCCACGGACCACTGGACCAAGTCCTCCTACTCCGGCGGAAACGGCGCTTGCGTCGAGGTCAAGTCCCCCGTCGTGGAGACCATCGCGGTCCGCGACTCCAAGGTGCAGGACGGCCCGTCCCTCGCCTTCGCCCCCGAATCCTGGACCTCGTTCGTGGCCGGCGTCACCGAGGGCCGACTGGGCCGCCTCGCCTGACTGCCCCTCGGCCCTCGGCCCTCGGCCACAGCACCCATATCGCCCGCACACCCGTACTCCCGTGTGCGGGATCGCCTGAAGCCCTCTCGACTGGCCCGCCGTCCCGGCCGAGGGGGCTCGGTCGTGTCCGGGAAACGGGCCGCCGCTCTGCGCCGCTCTGCGCTGCGCTGCTCAGGGCGGCACCTACCGCAGCTGGTCGACGTAGCGATCGGTGCCGGGCACCGTCGGAATGAACGGCGCCACCAGCTCCACCCGCCCGGTCCCCGCGTCCGCGACCTCGGCGTCGAGCCCCCGGAACCCGTCCCAACAGGTACGCGGGTCGGCCTCCAGGAACCACAGCAGCGTCAGCCGGGTGTCGACCCCCTCGACCTGCTTGACGTACGTCATCCGGTCACCGGGCAGCGGCGTCGGCCGGAAGACCGTCACCATCGCGGCCGGCGATCCCGCCAGCCGCCGGGGCAGGGCCCGCGACCGCAGCCACTCCAGCAGCTCCGCCCGGCCGTCCGGCCCGTCGGCGTCGACGACTTGGAGGACGAGACCGGCGTACGGGTGGTCGAGGGCGTGGAAGTCCCGCGGGCCGGCAGCACCGTCCCGGTAGACGGTGGCCTCGTGGTCCTGGAAGGCCGTGAAGACGTGCGTCCGGTCCCGGTAGACGCGGGCGTCGCGGTTCAGCCGCTTGTTGATTCCGACGGTCCACTTCATGTGCTCGTCGTAGCGGCCCTCCGTCACCCAGTACGTCGACAGGTAGCACCCGGCGGTGACCGGTTGGGCGACGGCCGACTTCTCCGGGTAGCGCAGCTCCTGGAGGTCCCGCGTGGCCACCCAGCGGCGGCCGGCGTACATCCAGGGCATGGCCATGGCACCGGCGTAGTAGTGGTCGTCCTCGTACCAGCGGTTGTACGCGTACTCGTGGCCCGGGTGCGGTTCGACCATGGTGATCAGCGCATGGCCGGGCCGGACCCCGTACGGGCCCACGGCGGCAAGCGCGGCGTAAGTGTTGGTGTTGGTGTTGGTGTTGGTGTTGGTGTTGGTGTTGGTGTTGGTGTTGGCGTCGGAACCTCGCTCGGTATTCGGCATGCCAGGGAGATACCTGACGTGCTGTCAAATGACGAGTGCCTGCGCACGCTTCGCATGTCGGAAAGGTAGATGTCGAATGCACCTTTGCGGTTAGGGTGCGGCGGTATCCAGCCACCGAAGGAGCCCGCCATGCCCCTCCTCCCCACCCGCTGCCCCCAACCGCCCACGGGGCCGGAACCCACCCCCCTGCCTCCCTTCGCTGCACGTGCGACCTCCGTCGGCGGCTCGCCCATCCGCGACATCCTCGCCCTCACCGCCCGCCCCGGGGTGATCTCCTTCGCGGGCGGTCTGCCCGCCCCGGAACTCTTCGACACCAAGGGCCTGCGTGCCGCGTACGACGCCGCATTCGCGGCATCACCGACCCGTGCGCTCCAGTACTCCACCACCGAGGGTGCACCGGAACTCCGGGCCGCCGTTGCGGCACGCGCGACGGCCCGCGGCCTCGCCACGGGTGCGGACGACGTCCTGATCACCACGGGCTCACAGCAGGCCCTCTCCCTGATCACCGCCACGCTCGTCGAACCGGGCGACACGGTCCTCGTCGAGAACCCGACCTACCTCGCGGCACTCCAGGGCTTCAGCCTGGCCGGAGCCCGGGTCATACCCGTCCCCTGCGACGAGGAGGGAATCCTCCCGGACGCCTTGGAGGAGCTGATCGAGCAGCACCACCCCAAACTCCTCTACTGCATCCCGAACTTCCAGAACCCCACGGGCCGCACCCTGCCGGCCGCCCGCCGGGCGGCGGTGGCCGAAGCGGCCGGCCGCCTCGGGCTGTGGCTCGTGGAGGACGACCCGTACGGCGACCTCCGCTTCGAGGGCGCCGACCTGCCGTGGCTGGCCGCCCACCCGGGCGCGGAGGACCGCACGGTCCTGCTGGGGAGCTTCTCGAAGATCATGGCGCCGGGGCTGCGCCTGGGCTGGCTCCGGGCCCCCGCAGCCCTCCGCCGGGCGGCGGTGGTCGCCAAGCAGGCGGCCGACCTGCACACCTCGACGGTGGACCAGCTGGCGGCGGCCCGCTACCTGGCCGCGTCGGACCTGGACGCGCACATAGCCACCGTCCGTGCGGCTTACCGCACCCGCCGCGACGCGCTCCTGGCCGGCCTGGGGGAGGCCCTCCCGGAAGGCTCGTCCTGGAACCGCCCGGAGGGCGGCATGTTCGTTTGGGCCCGCCTCCCGGAGGGCCACGACGCCACGGCCCTGCTGAAGTCGGCCGTCGCCAGGGACGTGGCCTTCGTCCCCGGCGCCCCCTTCCACACGGGCGAGCCGGACCCCCGAACCCTCCGCCTGTCGTTCACCACCCACACGCCGGCGGAGATCGCGGAGGGGCTGGTCCGGCTGGCGGCAGCCTTCTAGCCCGGCTCGGCCTCCGCGGCCGGCTCAGCGCTTCGATGCTGATCGGCGTTCCTTCCGGCAGCGACTGGACGTAGACGGCCAGCCCGCGTGCCGCCAGTGACAGTTCGCGGTGCCGGGCGAGGTGGTTGCCGACCACGACGAAGTGGGTCTTGTGGGGAACGTTGACGTGGATGACACCGGGTCGGGGGGACCCGGCCGGAATGCGCGGCTGCGCGCGCCTGCTCGCGCTAGGGTGCTGGGAAGCCATCGGGAAGCCGTTTTCTTCCTCGTGGTCAGGCCCTCGTCGGGATGGCCGTCCCGGCGGGGGCTGACTTGTGTCTGGGGTTGTCGTCGCGGCGAGCATATGCCCGTAACGGGTCTGTATTTCCAGTTCAGTTGGCATAGTTCACCCGCGTGAGCGACGGACGCCCGGGGTGGTGACGTGGTGGGTTGGTTGGTTGTTTTCCCCGTTTCTTCAGAAGGGGTAGGCGACCCCACGCACCGCGGCGCGTGCCAGCCGC
Source organism: Streptomyces sp. NPDC059851 (assembly GCF_042732005.1). Classification (NCBI taxonomy): domain Bacteria; kingdom Bacillati; phylum Actinomycetota; class Actinomycetes; order Kitasatosporales; family Streptomycetaceae; genus Streptomyces; species Streptomyces sp. NPDC059851. The sequence continues at coordinate 11,400 of NZ_JBHWJJ010000098.1, forward strand.
ATCGCGGTCACCGCGGTACGGTCGCCGACCGCTTGAGCAGGCAAACCGGTTGCAGGGGCGGGGCGAGGGCTGGCAGCGTGCCAGTCCTGTGACCGCCGCGAGGGCTGGGATGACGATCTACTTCTACGGCGCCGACGAGGTGCCCTACGGCTGCTTCTCCAACTTCTCCGCGCACGGTGTGGAGCTCGACGGCCACTGGTGGCCGACGACCGAGCACTACTTCCAGGCGCAGAAGTTCATCGGCACGCGCAATGCCCAGCTGATCCGCCGGGCGTCCACACCGCTGCGGGCGGCGGAACTGGGCCGTGACCGGTCCAAGCCGCTGCGCCGGGACTGGGAGCGGGTGAAGGACGACGTGATGCGCCGCGCCGTGGACGCCAAGTTCCGTACGCACGCCGACATCCGCGAGATCTTGCTGTCGACGGGGGACGAGGAGATCGTCGAGGACACGACGTCCGACCACTACTGGGGCCGCGGCAGGACGGGCACGGGGAAGAACATGCTCGGCCGCATCCTGATGCGCACCCGCGCCCGCCTCCGCGCGTAGGGCGCGAAACTACGAGCCATGGCCTCACGGAAGGACGAATGGTGATCACGGTCGTGTCATTCGAGAACTTCGGCGAACAGGCCCGGTTCGACCCCGGCACCGCGGCGCTCGGACCGGTGAGCGGCCGCACCGGGCCGCTCGACAACAGTGGGATCGCCGGCACCTTCGGTCGGCTCGGTGACATCCTGGCAGTCCTCTACCGGGCCGAGGGAGCACTGCGACTGCTTCTGGGGGACGAGGACATCGCCGTCGTCGAAGGCCTTGAGGTGCGCCACGAACGGGGCGAGATCTTCAACAGGCTCACCGTGGGCACCCGTCACCTCGACTACCCGCGCCCATCAACTGAGTTGGCCGAGGACGACATGACGGCTTTCGCAGAGCCGGAGGACTTCGACCTGGGCCTGTTCCTGGCGAACGTCCTGGGGGACCCCGCGCGCTGCGGACGGATGTACCTGTCGTCCGCGCGGTAGGCGGTGACCGACCCGGTCGGTGACAGCGAAGGCCGGCGGGCGGACGCGCCGGCGCGCCATCACCGGCTGCCGGCATCGAGTTCCACCCACACCGTCTTCCACGGTGCGGGACCGAGCTCCACTCCCCACCGGTCGGCCAGTTCCGCGACGACCGCCAGGCCCTTCCCGCCCGCCTGAGGGTCAGGCAGCCGGTCCGCTCGGGTGTCGGTCACCTCGATACGGAGGGTGCCAGCGCCGTCGACCGACAGGCCGAGCCGAAAGTCCCTGCCGGGCACGCGACCGTGCGTGACGGCGTTCGCGATCAGTTCGGCGAGCACTTGCTCGGCTTTGCCGAAACGGACTCCCCATGAACGGAGTTGCTCGACGGCGAGCAGCCGGCCGAGGCGCGCCGCGCGACGTGGCGGACAGCTGGAGAACGCATGCAGGAAGTTGTGGAATCACGTCACCCAGCGTGGCCGCAGGTGCCTACGCTGAACAGCGACGACGCCTGTGCGTACCGCGACTGTCCGGCCGTTGTCCGGTCTTGTCCTGCCTGTCCGCAAGCACTTCACGGGTACCGGGCGTTGAGTACGTCGGGCACGTCGGAAGTGGGTGCGCATGAGCGTGGACAGCGACGGAACGGAAGAGCCGGGCTGGGAGGTCGACCCGGAAGACGAACAGGGCGCGGCTGTCGTGGCAGCCGTCGGCCGCCAACTGAAGGTCTGGCGGGACACCGCCGGGTTGCGGGTCGCCGACTTCGCGACCCGGATGGGGTATGGAGAAGACCTGGTCCGCAAGGTCGAGGCCGGCAAGCGGATTCCCCGGCCGGAGTATGTCGACCGGGCTGACGAGGTCCTGCAGGCCGAAGGTCGCATCGCGGCCATGAAGAAGGACGTGGAGCAGGCCCGTTACCCGAAGCGGGTGAGGGACCTCGCGAAGATGGAGTCGCGTGCGGTCGAGATCGCGGCGTACCTCGTACATGGCATACACGGTCTCCTTCAGACCGTGGAGCACGCCCGCGCACTGTTCGAGATGCGACTCCCTACGTATTCGCAGGGTGAGGTGGACCGCTTCGTCGCGGCTCGAACAGCGCGGCAGTCGGTGTTCGACCGGGATCCGGCCCCGGAAATCAGCGTTGTCCAAGAAGAGGCAACGCTCAAGCGGCGGATCGGAGGCAAAATGGTGTGGCGGCGCCAACTCGAACACATCGCGGAGGTGGCCCAGATGCGCAACGTGGCGTTTCAGGTCATGCCACTTGAGATCGAGGCCCATGCCGGCATGGATGGCGGCATCGAGGTCTTGAAGTTCCCAGACGGGTCGGCTGTTGGACGCTCGGACGGCGCCTTCAACGGACGACCGGTTTCCGGCCCTCGGCAGCTGCGGATCTTGGAGTTGCGCTATGGGATGATTCGGGCCCAGGCTCTCACGCCGCGGGAGTCGCTGGCCTTCATCGAGCAAGTGCTGGGGGAAACATGATCCGCAAGCCCGATGTGAAGTGGTTCAAGAGCAGCTACAGTCACGGCAGCGAAGGCGACTCCTGCGTCGAAGTAGGACGCACGCCCGCCGCCGTCCTCGTCCGGGACTCCAAGGACACCGCCATCCCGCACCTCACCTTCTCCCCCACCGCCTGGGCCGGTCTGCTCACCCTGGCTCGGCGGTAGCAGCTCGCCGGAGCGGGGGGCGGAAGGGCCGGGACCCGGCCGTATGTGAATCCGTCCCCCCAGGCCGTCCCTCCCCCGGGGGCCGCCCGACAGTCCTTGTCGTTCCGGGTCGGGCGTCGGGGTCAAGGGTGGCCGGAGGCCATCACGCAGTGACGCGACCGGAGGGAGCGCCCTTGAGGCCGGCGCCCGGCACGGGATGACACTGGGACTGACGGGCAGCCCCCGGGCACCTCACCGACCCCGCTCGAGCGGGCTTCCGCCCCCCACGCGACCGGGCCCGCGGCGCAGCGCCACGGACCCGGCTCAGCTACCCACACCCAACCGCGTCAGACGCGGTCCGCCGCGATCAGCACGTACTGGAACGAGCCGTCCTCGTACGACTTGATGAACGCCTCCTCGATGCCCGTCACCAGGGACGACGTGGCGCGCAGCTTCCAGTACGGGAGGGTCTCCGGCGTCAGGTCGATGACCGCCTGGGGGACGAGGCGGTTGTCGGCCATGGCGCGGAGGTACTCCCTCCGCGAGTGGATGTTGCACTCGAAGTGGGCGTTGATCTGCGAGACCCACTTCGACGGCTGGCCGTAGCGGGGGTTCCAGCAGCCGGTGATGGTCACGTAGCGACCGCCTACCGCAAGAACGCGGGAGTGCTCGGCCATGAGGTCGTGGAGGTCGACGTACATGCTGGACTCGTTGTTCCACGAGGCAGCGGCCTGGCCGGTCTCGAAGGGCATGTCGAGCATGTTGCAGACGCGGGAGTGGACGGAGTCCGCGATGCCCAGTTCCCGCGCACGGTTGTTGCCGAAGTCGGCCTGCTTGGCCGACAGGGTGACGCCCTCGACCTTGCAGCCGAAGCGCTGGTGGGCCATGACCATGGTGCCGCCGCGGCCGCAGCCGGCGTCGACGAGGAGGTCGTCGCGGCCGATGGCGCCGAGGTTGTCGAGAAGGACATCCGTCTGAGCCGACTCCAGGCGGTGGAGTTCGGCGATCAGCTTCTTCTCGTACTCGCTGTCGGCCGGGTCGCCGAGGGCTTCGTGGTCGATGGCGCCGATTCCGTAGTGGTGGTGGTAAAGGCCGTCGACGTCGCCCAGGCGCAGGTTGACGGGCCTGGCCTCTTCGTTCCAGTAGCGGGCGATGTCGCCCTGGTAGGGGGTCGCCGGGGCGGGGATGAAGGTGGCGGTGCCGGTGGAGGTGGGAAGGTCGACGCTCGTCATGGGTAAATCCATTCTGCTTACCAAAAGTCGGGCAGGGTGTAGCGATAGGTGTTGGTCATGTGCCAGTAGTGGTTGCCGTCGACCCATACGGCCACGCCCCGTAGGAAGCGCACGACGCGCGGGTCGGGGCAGGCGGCGGCGAGTTCGGCGGAGGCGGCCTCGAACTCGTGCATGAGCTCGTTGTGGACCTCGACGGCCTTCAGGTAGGCGTCCTTGTCGGAGAGGCCCTCCCGTTCGGCGATCACCACCGGCAGGTTCAAGTGCTTTCCGCGGGCGCTGAGTTCCTTGGTGTACGAGTACAGGTCGTTGGAAATGGTGGTGGCGTTCCCCGCGAGCGCGATCACCCGCTGCATGGCGGGCAGGGCGTGCAGGTCCGCGGGGAGTTCGTAACCGCCGACCGTGTCGGTGATGGTGGGGCACGGGCGGAAGTTGTTGAACTGCCGCATCGCCAGGTACTCGGACACCTCGGGGACGTAGTCCGTCTCGGCCCAGGCGGCCTCGGCCAGGTAGCCCATGTGGAGGCGGGCCATGTCGTGGCGGAAGCGGTCGGCCTGGGACGGGGTGGCCGCCCGGACGAGGTACTCCATGGCGGAGCGGTAGGAGCGCCGCGGGGCGTCCGAGTGGAGCGATTCCGCCCAGGCCGGCCCGTACTCCTCGGTGGTGTGGACGGGGTCGAGGGCGGTGTGGGCGAGCAGGAGCCTGCCGCCCAGGCCGACCGGCGTGCCGCCGTGGTCCTCGCAGTAGATGTCGTCGACGACGTTTTCGGCGACCATCAGCCGCGTGGCGATCATCAGGTGGTCGACGGTCGGCGCGTCCGGGTGGCAGGCGACCATGTAGCGGCCCACGGAGAAGCCGTCGAACTGGTCCTCCCACTCCGGCGGGTACGCCTGGACCTCGTCCACCGCCCACCGCTTGATCCGGTGGCTGACCTCCGCCACACGGGCGGGGTCGGGTTCCGGGACGGGGTGGTAGTAGAGGCCCGGGATCGGCCGGCCCTCGGCCGGGGCGGCCTGCGCCGGCAGCGCGGGCAGGTCCGGCGCGGCCGGCAGGCTCGACGCAGCCGGCACGTCCGCCGGCCCCGGCAGATCCGCCCGGCGCCCGAAGTGCAGGCTCGTCGTGCCCAGGCCGCTGGGGCCGGACAGGATCCGCGCCAGCTCCGGGCCCGGCTGCGGCACCGCTTCCAGCTCCGGGCCCGGCTGCGGCACCGCTTCCGGCGCCGGCACCGGTCCCCGGATCGGCGCTGGCACCGGCCCCGGCGCCGGGACCGGCAACCGGACCGGCTCCGCCGTCGGCACCGGCACCGAACCCGCCGCGGCCTCCGCGGCGCGGCCCACGTGCAGCAGGGGTGGCCCGGCGGGCACTCGGGGCCGGCCCGCGGGCGCGCCGCGGCCGAGGCCGTACGCCGCGGCGGCGGCAGGCGGGCTCGACTGCAGAGGGGAAGGCCCAGGGTCGGGCATCCGTGTCTCCTTGGTGAGGTGGTGGGGACTGTCCCGGATCCGGGGCGTGCCCCGGCCGGCCCGGACGGGTCCGGGCGGCCGGCGCCGCCGGGTACGGACGCGGGCACACGCCCGGACGCGGGCACACGCCCGGACGCGGGCACCAGCCCGGACGCGGGCGGCCCGTGGCCGTTGGCCGTAACCGTGGCCGGCGGCCGGCGGCCGGCGGCCGGCGGCCGTAACCGTGGCCGGTGGCCGGTGGCCGGTGGCCGTAACCGTGGCCCGTGGCCCGTGGCCCGTGGCCCGTGGCCGGGTCCTTAGCCCTGCTTGCGGGCGATCTGTACGTTCTCCAGCACGCCGAGGGCGTCGGGCACGAGGACTGCGGCGGAGTAGTAGGCCGTGACCAGGTAGGAGATGATCGACTTCTCGTCGATGCCCATGAACCGCACCGACAGGCCCGGCTCGTACTCCTCCGGCAGGCCGGTCTGGCGCAGGCCGATGACGCCCTGGTTCTCCTCGCCGGTACGCATGGCGATGATGGAGCTGGTGTTCTCCTTGCTGATCGGGATCTTGTTGCAAGGGAGGATCGGGACGCCGCGCCATGCGGGGACGGACTGGCCGCCCAGGTCGACGTGGTCCGGGTAGAGCCCGCGGGCGTTGAACTCGCGGCCGATCGCGGCGATCGTCTTGGGGTGGGCCAGGATGAGCTTGGTGCCGCGGCGGCGGCAGAGCAGCTCGTCCAGGTCGTCGGGGGTGGGCGGGCCGGAGTGGGTCTGGATGCGCTGCTTGAAGTCGGCGTTGTGGAGGAGGCCGAACTCGCGGTTGTTGATCAGCTCGTGCTCCTGGCGTTCGCGCAGCGCCTCGATGGTGAGCCTGAGCTGCTCCTCCGTCTGGTTCATCGGCCCGTTGTAGAGGTCGGCGACCCTCGTGTGGACCCGCAGCACGGTCTGCGCGATGGAGAGCTCGTACTCGCGCGGGTGGAGCTCGTAGTCGACGAAGGTGGCGGGCAGCTCGGGCTCGCCGCTGTGACCGGACGACATCGCGATCTCGGCTTCGCCGTGGCGGTTCTGCCGCTGGTGCGGGAGCGCGGTGAACCGTTCGATGTGGCTGCGCAGAGCCGGCGCCGAGGACATGACGGCCTCGAAGTCGGTGCGGGAGAGGGTGAGCAGGGTGCCGGGGGTCTCGGCGGTGGCCGTGTAGTCCCAGGTGCCCTGGCCGTCCAGCAGGGCGTGCTCGCCGAACCGGTCGCCGTCGGCGAGGACGGAGACGGCGACCTCGTCGCCGTACTTGCCTTCGCCGGTCTGACTGACCCGGCCGTGGGCGATCAGGTGGATGTGCTCGGCGCGGGCGCCGCGCTCCACCAGCACCTCTCCGGCGCGGAAGTCCCGCTGGACGCACCGGCCGGCGATCGCGGTCAGTACCTCCGTGTCGTCGAAGCCGCGCAGCATGGCCAGTTCGTTGAGCTCGCGGGGGATCACCCGGACCGTGGCGCCGTCCTGGACGAACTCGATCTGCCCGTCCCCGACCGTGTAGCTGAGCCGGCGGTTCACCCGGTAGGCGCCGCCCTTGGTCTCGACCCAGGGGAGCGTCTTCAGCAGCCAGCGGGAGGTGATCTCCTGCATCTGCGGGGCGGACTTGGTGGTGGTGGCGAGGTTGCGGGCAGCTGCCGTGCCCAGGCTGGTGCGCTGCGGGGGTTCCAGCTGCGTCTCGGGGCTGCTGTCAACGGTCATCGACGAGCTCTCCTTCGCAAGGGGCGGTGACCGGCGCGTACCCGCACGTCACCGGTGAAAGAGGAGGAAAAGGGGGCGTATATCCGGGAATCCGGCCAATCTCGGGGAACAGTAACGGCCCTCGGCGCGCGCTACGCCCCCCAGAACCGCCAGAGTCCCCCGATGCGGTGATCTTGGGTCGCTCGACGTTTACCGACCGATGGCGATTCGGCCGCGGAGCGGCCCGATCACGACCCTGGGGACTCCCGGCGTTCGCGGTGCGGCGCGGCGACCCCGCCGCCCGCCCCCTTCCCTCCTCGGCGGCCGGGACCTAACCTGACACGCCATCTGACGTATCGTCAGCTACAGGCCGGTGCCGGGAGGCGATCGCGCATGCTGCTGCAAGGGAAGACCGTCATCGTCTCCGGTGTCGGGGCCGGACTCGGCCACCAGGTCGCCGCAGCCGTCGTACGGGACGGCGGACGGGCCGTGCTCGGCGCGCGGACCGAGGCGAATCTGGCCAAATCCGCCGCCGAGATCGACCCCGACGGCACCCACACCGCCCACCGACCCACCGACATCACCGACGAGCGCCAGTGCGAGGCCCTGGCCGCCCTCGCCGTCGAGCGGTTCGGCGGCATCGACGCCGTCGTCCACGTCGCCGCCTGGGACTCCTGCTTCGGCGGGCTCGAAGACGCCGACTTCGGCACCTGGGCCCAGGTCATCGACGTCAACCTGCTGGGAACCCTCCGCATGACCCGCGCCTGCCTGCCCGCGCTCAAGCAGCGCGGCGGCTCCGTCGTCATCATCGGCACCCAGTCCGCCGTCGCCGCACCCAACGAGGTGCAGCAGGCCGCGTACGCCGCCTCCAAGGGCGCGCTCACCTCCGCCATGTACTCCATGGCCCGCGAGCTCGGCCCGCACCGGATCCGCGTCAACACCGTGCTGCCCGGCTGGATGTGGGGACCGCCCGTGCAGGCCTTCGTCACCTTCACCGCGCACGCCGAGGGCGTCCCCGAAGCCGGGGTCCGCAGCCGGCTCGCCGCCCGCACGGCGCTGCCCGACCTCGCCACCGACGGGGACGTCGCCGACGCCGTCGCGTTCCTCGCCTCCGACCGGGCGCGGGCGATAACCGGCCAATCCCTGCTGGTCAACGCCGGTGAGCTGATGCGATGAGCGCCGGTCGGCACTCCGCCGACGGGCTACCGGATCGTATGCTCACCGCATGACCCCTCCGAGTGACGCCCCGACCCAGAACGCGATGCGCCGCGCGCTCCGGCGCGCCCGTGACGGCGTCGCGCTCGACGCGACCGAGGCAGCCGTACTGCTCCGGGCGCGCGGCGAGGACCTGGAGGACCTCGCCGCTTCCGCCGCGCGGGTCCGCGACGCCGGACTCGCGGCGGCCGGCCGCCCGGGCGTGATCACTTACTCGAAGAGCGTGTTCATACCCCTCACGCGGCTCTGCCGCGACAAATGCCACTACTGCACCTTCGTCACCGTCCCCGGGAAGCTGCGCCGCGCCGGCCACGGGATGTACATGTCCCCGGACGAGGTCCTCGACATCGCCCGCCGCGGCGCCGCCCTCGGCTGCAAGGAAGCCCTCATCACCCTCGGCGACAAGCCCGAGGACCGCTGGCCCGAGGCCCGCGAATGGCTGGAGGCGCACGGCTACGACGACACCGTCTCCTACGTCCGCGCCATCTCCATCCGGATCCTGGAGGAGACCGGCCTGCTGCCGCACCTCAACCCGGGCGTGCTGAGTTGGGCGGACTTCCAGCGGCTCAAGCCGGTCGCCCCGTCCATGGGCATGATGCTGGAGACCACCGCGACCCGCCTGTGGTCCGAGCCCGGCGGCCCCCACCACGGCTCCCCCGACAAGGAGCCCGCCGTCCGGCTGCGGGTCCTGGAGGACGCCGGGCGTTCCTCCGTCCCCTTCACCTCCGGCCTGCTGATCGGCATCGGGGAGACCTACGAGGAACGCGCCGAGTCATTGTTCGCGCTCCGGCGCACGGCCCGCGCGTACCACGGCATCCAGGAGCTGATCATCCAGAACTTCCGCGCCAAGCCGGACACGGCGATGCGCGGGATGCCGGACGCCGACCTCGACGACCTCGTGGCCACCATCGCCGTGGCCCGGCACATCATGGGCCCGTCGGCCTGCCTCCAGGCCCCGCCGAACCTCGTCGACGGCGAGTACGCCCGCCTGATCGGCGCCGGCATCGACGACTGGGGCGGGGTCTCCCCGCTGACCATCGACCACGTCAACCCGGAGCGGCCCTGGCCCCAGATCGAGCGGCTCGCCGAGCGGTCCGCCGCCGCCGGCTTCGAGCTGCGCGAACGGCTCTGCGTCTACCCGGAGTTCGTCCGCCGCGGCGAGCCCTGGCTCGACCCCCGCCTGCTGCCGCACGTACAGGCCCTCGCCGACCCGGAGACCGGCCTCGCCCGGCCCGACGCCGAGGTCGTCGGACGGCCGTGGCAGGAGCCCGAGGAGGCGTTCACCGCCACCGGGCGCACCGACCTGCACACCACCATCGACACCGAGGGCCGCACCGGCGACCGCCGCGAGGACTTCGACCACGTCTACGGCGACTGGGACGCCCTGCGCGAGGCCGCCGCACCCGGCATGGCCCCCGAGCGCATCGACACCGACGTACGGGCCGCCCTCGCGCAGGCCGCCGACGACCCCGAGAAGCTGACCGATGCCCAGGCGCTGGCCCTGCTGCACGCGGACGGGCCCGCGCTGGACGCACTGTGCCGGATCGCGGACGAGCTGCGCAGGGCGGTGGTGGGCGAGGACGTCACGTACGTCGTCACGCGGAACATCAACTTCACCAACGTCTGCTACACCGGCTGCCGCTTCTGCGCGTTCGCGCAGCGCCGCACCGACGCCGACGCGTACACCCTGTCGCTGGAGCAGGTCGCCGACCGGGCCGCGCAGGCCTGGGACGTGGGCGCGGTCGAGGTGTGCATGCAGGGCGGCATCCACCCTGACCTGCCGGGGACGGCGTACTTCGACATCGCGCGGGCGGTGAAGGAACGGGTGCCGGGCATGCACGTGCACGCCTTCTCCCCGATGGAGGTCGTCAACGGCGCCACCCGCACCGGCATGTCCGTACGGGACTGGCTGACCGCCGCCAAGGAGGCCGGTCTGGACTCCATCCCGGGCACGGCCGCGGAGATCCTCGACGACGAGGTCCGCTGGGTCCTCACCAAGGGCAAGCTGCCCACGGCCGATTGGATCGACGTCGTCACCACCGCCCACGAGCTCGGCATCCGGTCCTCGTCGACCATGATGTACGGGCACGTGGACCAGCCCCGGCACTGGCTGGGGCACCTGCGGACCCTGGCCCGCATCCAGCAGCGGACGGGCGGGTTCACCGAGTTCGTGACGCTGCCGTTCATCCACACCAACGCGCCGGTCTACCTGGCGGGCATCGCCCGGCCCGGCCCGACGGTCCGCGACAACCGGGCGGTGACCGCGATGGCCCGGCTGCTGCTCCACCCGTACATCACCAACATCCAGACGAGCTGGGTGAAGCTGGGCGCGGAGGGCGCGGCGGAGATGCTCCGGTCGGGCGCCAACGACCTCGGCGGGACGCTGATGGAGGAGACCATCTCCCGCATGGCGGGATCGAGTTACGGCTCCTACAAGGCCGTCAAGGACCTGGTCGCGATCGCCGGGGCCGCGGGCCGGCCGGCCCGGCCCCGCACGACGCTGTACGGGGAGGTGCCGGAGGAGCGGCAGCGCGCGGCAGCCGCCTCGGACGGGCACCTGCCGGAGCTGCTGCCCGTGTTGGACTGAGGAGGGCCGCGCCGGGCCAGCCGGTGCGGCCTCGCCGGCGGCGAGGGAAGAGCAGGGCGGTCGCGAGTTCAGGCCGCCGGGCTCCACCCGCGCGGGGACACCGGATGAACGGGGCATGTCCGAAAACGGCCGCCCCCGAGCCCAGTGGCAAACGCGCCAGGAACCCGTCGCCGCACACCGGCCCCCTGACACCGGCTGCCCCACCTCCCGAAGGGCGCGATCCGGCCTTTCTCCCCTCACTTACGGGCCTCTTGATCGCCTCTCTCCGGATCTGATCAGGCATGTCCACTACAGTGCGCGCCACAACCTGCGGGGCAGTCGGGGGGCAGCACGATGGACACGGCAACCAACACCGGGACGGACACCCCCGCGGCAGCGGCGGCCGAACCCGCGACACCACCGGCCCGCCCGACCGGCGCCACGCTCGGCGGCCGCTCCCCCCTCGCCGCGGGCCTCTGGGGCCGCGCCGAACAACAGGACTTCCGCAGCCGGGTCCGCGGCACCCTCCTGGGCTCCGCCGTCGGCGACGCCCTCGGCGCCCCCGTCGCCGGACTCTCCCTCGACGGCATCCGCAGCGCCCACGGCCCGGCCGGCCTCACCGAACCCGCGCCCGCGTACGGCCGCCGCGGCACCGTCACCTCCTGCACCCAGCTCACCCTCTTCACCGTCGACGGCCTCATCCGCGCCCACGTACGCCGCGACACCGGCGCCTGGCACCCACCCACCGACGTCCACCGCGCCTACCTGCGCTGGGCCGCCACCCAGCACGACTGGGGCCCCGACGAACGCCGCGAGGACGACGGCTGGCTCGCCCGCCAGGAATGGCTCTACGCCCGCCGCGGCCCCGACCGCGCCTGCATGACCGGCTTCGCCGACACCACCCGCGGAACCCTCGACCGCCCCAAGAACCCCACCGCCCGCGACGCCGCCGCCACCACCCGCTCCGCCCCCTTCGGGCTCCTGGTCGGCTGGGAGCCCGCCCTCGTCCTCCAACTCGCCGTCGAATGCGCCGTCCAAAGCCACGGCCACCCCACCGCCTACCTCTCCGCAGCCGCCTGCGCCGTCATCGTCCACGGTCTCACCCGCGGCGACACCCTCGACACCGCCGCCCAGCGCACCCTCGGCCTCCTCGGCAGCCGCTCCGGCCACCAGCCCGTCACCGACGCCCTCCAGCGCGCCCTCACGGCCGCCACCTCCACGGCCGCTCCCTCCCCCGAGGCCGTCGAATCCCTCTCCCCCGGCGAGGGCCGCGACGCCGAGGACACCCTGGCCGCCGCCGTCTACTGCGCCCTCGTCGCCGAGGACGTACCGCACGGACTGCGCCTGGCGGTCAACCACGGCGGCGACTCCTCCGCCACCGGCGCGCTCTGCGGGGCCCTCCTCGGCGCCCTCCACGGTGAAACGGCCCTCCCGGCCGCCTGGCTCGCCGACCTCGAAGGCCGCGCCACCCTCCTGGAGCTCGCCGACGACTTCGCCCTGGAGTTGACGCAGGGCCCCACCCTCCACGGTCCCGGCGTCTCCGCCCCCGCCTGGCTGGCCCGCTACCCGCGCGCCTGACCCCGGCCCGCCCCCTGCCGCCGACCGGCAGATCCCCGTACCGTGGCCTCACCCGTCACGGAGGTGCCCTCGCCCATGCGGATCGCCACGACCGTCTTCCTGACCGACCGGACCGTCACCCCCGTCCGCCTCGCCCGCCACCTGGAGGAACGCGGCTTCGCCGGCCTCTACCTGCCCGAGCACACCCACATCCCGGTCGCCCGGAACACCGCGGCCCCCATGGGCGGCGACCTCCCCGAGATGTACGGGCGCACCCTCGACCCCTTCGTCGCCCTCGCCCAGGCCGCCGCCGTCACCGAACGGCTCCGCCTCGGCACCGGCATCACCCTGGTCGCCCAGCACGACCCGATCGTCCTCGCCAAGCAGGTCGCCACCCTGGACCACCTCTCCGGCGGCCGCCTCACCCTCGGCGTCGGCTACGGCTGGAACGTCGAGGAAGCCGCCGACCACGGCGTCGACTGGCACACCCGCCGCGAACTGGTCCGCGACCGCATGGCGTTGATGCGCACCCTGTGGGCACCCGAACCCGCCGCGTACGTCGGCCAGTACTCCTCCGTCCAGGCCAGCCAGGCCCACCCCAAGCCCGTCCAGCCCCCGCGCGAACTCGGCCCGGGCCAGCCCCTCCACGGCCCGCGCACCCTCCTCGGCGGCGCCGCCGGCCCCAAACTGTTCGGAGCCGTCGCCGACCACGCCGACGGCTGGCTCCCCATCGGCGGCGGAGGCCTGACCGAATCCCTACCGGTCCTGCGCCAGGTCTGGGAGGCCGCGGGCCGCGACCCGAAGACCCTCCACATCGTCCCGTACGCGGTCCGCCCCAACCCGGGCAAGCTCGCTCACTACAGGGACCTGGGCATCGAGGAGGTAGTCCTCCAACTCCCCTCGACGGACGAGCCCGAGATCCTCCGCACCCTGGACACCTACGCCCAGTACCTCTGATCCACCGAGGAGGCCACTTGCCCGGCCAGCGAAAACGCAAACGAAAGCACGCCGGCGAGCACGCCCGTAACCAGCCCACCGTCCCGGGCCGCTGGCAACCGATCTTCTCCACACAGGCCCATGCCGAACTGAAGGCAGAAATCACCCGCCTCCACGAGACCGGCACGGTCACCCATGCGTGGGAACTGAGATGCGACATGTTCTGCGGCCGCCTGGAACACCCGACGACCTACCAACTGAGCATCTTCATCCCGGAGAACACCGGGCGCCACCAGCCCCAGACGGCCGCCGGACGCCGAGAGGACGGGAGCGCGTAGCGATCTAGGCCGCCTGCCGCGCCCCGACGGGCCCCGGACATCCCACCGACCCCGCCCCGCCGAAACCCGACCCCCACCCACCCCCGTACGCTCCCCGCATGATCACTCCTGGCACACACGTCCGGATCGCGCGCCCCAGCCTTGATCTCGGGGCGGCCGAGCGGTTCTACGTCGACGGTCTGGGGCTCGCCGTGCTGTGGCGCAACAACGAGCCCGGGCCCGGGGAGCACGAGCTGCTCATGGTCGGCCCGGCCGACGGAGGCTGGCACTTCGAGCTCACCCGTGACCCCCGGAACCCGCTCGCGCCCTCCCCCACCGTGGACGACCTCTTCGTCGTCTACCTCGGCGAGCCGCCCGACGAGGCACTCGTCGAGCGGCTCCTCGCCCGCGGCGGCTCCCGGGTCACCGCCCACAACCCGTACTGGGAGGAGCACGGCGTCACCATCGCCGACCCGGACGGCTACCGCCTCGTCCTCTGCTCCCGCTCCTGGGGCTGACGGCTGCGCAGGAAAGGGAACTCAGAGGCCCCAGAGGTCCAGAAGGCGCCAAAGGCTCCAGAAGGCCAATGGGGCCCCGGAAGACTCAGGGGAAATACGACTCAAGCGCCCCCCGGCGCCTAACGTCGAGCGTCGCGCAGTGGAACGAGCCTCCGAACGGCGCGTAGTGCAGGAAGTCGCAGGGGATGGGCTCGAACCCCCACCGTTCCAGCGCGCGCAGCATGCTGGTGTGGTGGCGGTCCGCGATCACCCGCTTCTCGTCGAGCATGAGGACGTTCATGCTGAGCCACTTGCCGCACAGCGACGTGACCTTGAGCAGGCGCCCGTTGGGAGGTGTGGGCTCGGGCGCGATCAGGACGTCCCACGAGTTCAGCGCTTCGGGCAGGTGGTCGACGTCGATGTATTCGGGGTTGACCAGCACCTTCCCGGGTGAGACCGGAAGGAACGTCGTGTCGATGTGCATGGGCGTGCGGCAGCGGCTCTGGATCTCGTGGATGCGGTAGTCCGGTTCTAGATGGCGGCGCAGCCATTCGATGCCCATGGCGTTGGTGACGTTGCTGCGCGTGACGAACAGGTCGCGGCCGGCCCGTACGAAATCCGCGGCGTCGAAGACCGGCTCGAATTCGGTGAGGATGTAGCGCATGGGCTCCCCGGGCCGGGGGATGCGGAACCCCGGCTCGAACAGCTCGTCGGTGAGCTGCGGTCTGGGCGCCGCGGTCCAGCGGGCGCCGCGCCGGAAGTAGTCCTTCAGGATCGAGCGGTAGGGGTCGGTCTCGAAGTACCGGCACGGCCATGCCATCGGGGTTTCGATGATCTCGTCGCCGATCACCAGCATGCTGTCGCGCGGACAGCTGCTGCCGAAACCGCGTGACGACCAGTCGGGCGTGCTGAAGTACCGGCCGTGGTCGATGGCGTCCGGGCGCCTGACGGTGATGTCGAGGGACTCCAGCAGTGCGACGAACTGTTCGAGCTCCTGCTGTGCCGGCTCGACCAGTCTGCGCGGGTACTTGCGGCCGGCGGCGAGCCTCTGCAGCCGTGCCGCCCACGGCGGAATGTTGCAGGACACGACCGGATGGCTGGAGGGGATCGTCATGTCGTCGAGCCGCCCGACGAGGACCTCCTCCAGCGGATCCCACTCGTTGTGGGAGTTGACCGGCGAGGCCGGGCGTTCCGCACCCATCACCACGCCTTCACGGTACCCAACGCCGGGCTCCGCGGCCCTCCGAAACGCTGCCGGCACCGGATGCGTACCGGTGCCGCGCTACCGCGCCGCCCAGAACTGGGCCAGGGCCGCCTGCTTGTACGGGTCCGGGCTCACGCTCAGCTCGCCCGCGAACGGCCGGTCGAGGACCATGACGAGCAGCAGGCTGAAGCCGATCAGTCCGGCGACCGCCGACACGAACAGCAGCTGCATCTT
Organism: Streptomyces sp. NPDC059851; assembly: GCF_042732005.1. Taxonomy (NCBI): domain Bacteria; kingdom Bacillati; phylum Actinomycetota; class Actinomycetes; order Kitasatosporales; family Streptomycetaceae; genus Streptomyces; species Streptomyces sp. NPDC059851. The sequence goes on from NZ_JBHWJJ010000098.1 coordinate 26,939, forward strand.
CAGGCTGCGCAATCCGAACAGGAAGGTGAGCGGGAGGATCACCAGCGCTCCCCCGTACACCAGCAGCTGGAGCAGCATCGGCAGGGAGGTTTCCGCCATGTCGATGCGGGCCCGGCGCTGGGCGGCGACGTCGTTGAGGCGGTCGGCGGCCTGCTCGTAGAAGGTGGTCGTGCGCGTGCTGGTGGGCTCGTACGCCTGGAGCGCCTGGTAGAGGCCGTGGGTCTGCTGCGCGGTGGCCTCGTAGCTGGGCCGCCCCTCCCGCATCAGCGGCCACTGCACTTCGACGACGGCGTGGACGTACGAGCCGACCGCCTGCTCGACCCGGTCGCGCTCCGCCTGCGGGAAGGCCTCGGCGCTGCGGACGATCAGGGCCAGGTCGGTGGCCTCGGCGGAGACGATGCCCTGGGCGTTCTCCAGCTGGGTCCAGAGGGTCACGACGACGAACGCGAGGATGATGCCGTAGATCGCGCCGAACATTCCGAGTACGACGCCGACCATCTCGTTGTGTTCGCCGCCCGCCAGGTGCGGGAAGCGGCGGCGGGCGGCGAGGCTACCGGTTACGGCCAGGCCGGTGAAGCCGCCCACCAGGAGGAGGCCGATGGTGAGGGTGGAGAACGAGTTGAGCATCCAGAGGATCATGCGCTGATCAACGACCGACCCGGGGCGAGGTCAGTGGTCCCGCCGGGCCGGACCACGCCGGACCCCCGCACCCCGGAGGCGGCCCCGCCCTGGGGCGGCCGCTGCGGCTACTTGACGGACGGCGCCTGCGGCAGCGTCTGTAGGGCGTTGCCGGCGCCCGCGAGGGAGGTGTTGGTGGACTGGGCTGCGGCGCCGGCCGCGGCGCCGGTGACGGCCAGGGCGGTCTTGGTGTCCTGCACGGCCTGGCCCGGGTGGTCGACGATGTCGCCGACGCGCTTGGCGAGCGGGGCGGCCGCCTGGAGGCTGGTGTTGTCGGCGTGGGCGGCGCCGGCGGCGAGGCCGAGGGCTCCGGAGGAGAGGGCGAGGGCGGCGAGGCCGCGCTTCACGGCGCGCTTGGCGTTGCCCGCGTTCCTCGCGTGCTGGGCGTGCTTGGCATGCTTGGCGTTCATGCCCGGTCAAACGATCCGCCGGACCCGGGGGTCACCCCCGGGCCCGGCGGATCGTGGTGTGCTCGGTGTGCACCGATGCGCCCCCGGGTTCAGTCCTCGACCACCAGCGACGGCGTCGACTTCGTCAGGACCTCGCCGTGGAAGAAGGCCGGGCTGCGACGTTCGGTCACCGCCATGACGACGAGGCCGAGGGCCAGCAGGCCGACGCCGATGACGAAGACGCTGCCGACGCCGAGGACGGTGGAGCCGGAGCCGTACGACGGGTCCCACATGTCGATCAGGGTCTTGGCGAAGACGGCGGCCAGCAGCAGTCCGCCCAGGACGGGGAAGACGCCCTTGAGGAACAGGTCGCGTGCGCTGCGGCGCAGCTCGCCGCGGAAGTACCAGGCGCAGGCGAAGGCGGTAAGGGAGTAGTAGAAGCAGATCATCAGGCCGAGCGCGAAGATCGTGTCGGTGAGGACGTTCTCGCTGACCAGGGTCATCACGGTGTAGAACGCGCCGGTCGCGACGCCCGCCATCACGGTGGCACGGCCGGGGGTCTTGAAGCGCGGGTGGACCTTGGCGTAGGCGGGCGGCAGGGCCTCGTACGTGGACATGGCGAGGACGGTGCGGGCGACCGGGATGAAGGTGGTCTGCAGGGACGCGGCCGCGGAGGCGAGGACGGCGACGAAGAGCAGGACGCCGAGGACGGGACCCATCACGGGTCCGGCGAGGGCCGCGAAGACGTTGCCGGAGGTGTCGGGGTTGGCGAGACCGAGGCCGGTGGAGCCGGAGCCGACGGCCATCTGGGCGGCGATGCCGGTGGCCAGGTACGAGCCGACCAGGACGACCATGGCGATGAGCGAGGCACGGCCGGGGGTCTTCGCGGAGCCGGTGGTCTCCTCGTTGGTGGCCAGACAGGCGTCCCAGCCCCAGTACATGAAGATCGAGAGGGAGATGCCTGCGGTGAAGGCGGCCATGGACTCGACGGCGAAGGGGTTCATCCACTGCCAGGAGAAGTCCAGGCCGGTGTCGAAGGCCCCGGCGGCGTCGGCGCCGCCTGCGGTGGCCTTCTGGAAGGCCATGACGACGAACACGGCGAGGACGGCGAGCTGGAGGCCGACGAGGGCGTATTGGACGCCCTTGGTGGCGGTCATGCCGCGGTAGCTGATGGCGGTGGCGACGGCGACGAGGGTCAGGCAGGTCGCGATGTGGACGAGTTTGTTGTCGTCGAGGGCGGCCACCGGTTCGCTGCCGGTGATCTCGCCGGCCAGCAGCCAGAAGTAGGAGGTGGCGACGCCGGCGAGGTTGGAGAGGACGATGATCGTGGCGATGACCAGGCCCCAGCCGCACATCCAGCCGATCCGGGGGCCGAAGGCCTTCACGGTCCAGGTGAAGGAGGTGCCGCAGTCGGGCATGGCCTTGTTGAGCTCGCGGTAGGCGAAGGCCACCAGGAGCATCGGCAGGAAGCCGGCCAGGAAGACGGCGGGCATCTGGACGCCGACCTCGCCGGCCGTTGAGCCGAGGGTGGAGGTCAGGCAGTAGACGGGGGCGACGGTGGAGATGCCGATGACGGCGCTGCCCACCAGTCCCACGGATCCCTTGCCGAGGCCCTTGCCGCGTACGTCGGCGACGTCGCGTGCCGTGTCTTCGGCTCCGGGCCGAACGTCCAGCTGAGTCATGCCACAGGACGGTAGGTCCTGCGGTTTCCACATCCGGAGGCTTTGGATCCGACTGACGGTGGGGCGAAAGCCCTTGGAATCCTGAGGTCTGGGCCGTTCATGAATCGGCAATGAAAGGTTCAGATGCCGGCGTTACCCCCGGTTCAGAGGAGCTACGAACCAGGTTCCGTTATACGGAAACCGCAGCCGCGCCCGTTTTGTCCGTTCGCAAACTTTCCCGTGCGAATTTTCGGCCGCGACGTTTGGCGCGGACATGCCGGTCGACCTAGGCTCCCGACGATCAAGGACATCGACACGGGGGACATGGCCATGCGCTCCAGGACAGCCGCCACACAAGCCACCAGAACCGCCACCGCTGCCGCCACGGCCTTGGCCGCGCTCCTCACCCTCACGGCCTGCGGAGGCGACGACGAGGCCGCCGTCGGCTCCGGCATCGCCGCGATCGGCGGCCTCGAAGGCGGAAACGGAAGCACCGCCGGCAACGGCGGGGCCGCGAAGAAGGGCAACGGCCTCGGTTTCAAGGGACTGGCCAAGGCCGGCTCGATGGCGGAGGCCGCCCGCATCGTCAACGGGTACACGAAATGCGACCGCGTCAGCTCCACGAAGAGCGACTCGTCCAGCTCCAGCAGCGACCCGGCCGCCGAGTACGACACCAAGACGTACTCCGTCACCGAGCACGGCTACTGCGGACGCCGGAACGTCACCACCATCCTCATGATCAAGGACCCCAAGGTCTTCCAGGCCGCCATCAAGGCCGAGGTCGACAAGGACCACGCCAACGGCAAGGGCGGCAACGTCAACAGCGGCCCGATCGTCGGCCAGGACTTCGCCGTGGGGTCCGAGAGCTCGGACGCGATGAGCGCCCTCCTCGTGCCGGGCAGCGGGATGCTCCTGCTCAACTGCCACCCCGGGTTCACCCCTCCGAGCGGATACCGCAAGGAGCCGTCCCTCGTGAAGGGCTGCGTCCTGACCGACTACTACAAGGACTGAGCACCGCTCCGACTGAGCCCCGCCGCGACGAGGGCTCAGCGGGGCGGGGCCGGGGCCGGGCGGGACGCCC
>NZ_JBHWJJ010000099.1:0-30426 GCF_042732005.1 Streptomyces sp. NPDC059851
CCTCGTCGAGGAGCAGTGCGATGCGCTCGCGCGCGGTCAGCTTGCCCTTCGCGTGCTGGGCCTCGGTCGCCCGGTCACTCGGTCCACGCCGCGCCCGCTCGCGCAGGGAGTGCAGCTCGGCCACCTTGCCGCTGAGGTTCGTCGTCATCTGCCGCTCTCCCGCCCCCTGCCCCCGCCCGCTCCGCGCCGCGGGCACGAGCGGGGTCCATCGGTTCTCCGCCGGGCTCCCAAGGCCCGCACCGGACCATTAAACGAGCGGCCGCAACGGCTTCTCCAGCGTCTCCGACCCCTAATCTCGGTGCGGCCACCCCTAGAGCGGAAACAGTTCAATGCAGCAGTATTTGAGGTTTCCTTGAGGTTCCTCACGCACCTGTGGCGGGTCGATTTGGTTGAACCGGACGCCACATGAAGACATGTCATTCCAAAGGAGCTTCGTTAGGGGACCGGTCGAGAGTTGGTACAGTTCAATCGAACCTGCGAACGGGGAGAGCCGGGCCGCCGTTTGACCTGCGGCGGGCGCTGAATTCCATGCGCTCCACGGGCACGCCTTCCTGCATGCGCGGGAGAACTCGCATGAATAACCATGTGCCATGGAACCGACATGCGAAATTTCGCATCTCATCGGGGAGGCTTCCACAGACATGTTGGTGGAGCGGGACGAACAGATCGCCAAGCTGACCTCCTGGGTGTCCGGCGCCGCCCGGCCCCACGGCAGCACCCACGGAAGCAGACACGGAACCGGGCACGGCGCGGCCTCTGACGATCCCTCCAGACCCGTCCGGGCAGCGGTGATCAGCGGCCCGGTCGCCTCCGGCAAGACGGCCCTGCTGCACCGCGTGCTGGAGCGGACGGCCGACTCCGGCGTCCGGCTCCTCAGTGCCGTCACTTCCGCCGCGGAACGGGGCATCCCCTTCGGCGTCGTGGAGGAACTGCTCCGCGACACCCCGGACGGTGCGGGTCCCCTGGCCCTCCACGGGCCGCGGCCCGGCACCGACGGCCTCATTCCCGCCGAAACCCTCGTGGCCTTCCACGCCCGGCTCGCCGGCCTCGCGGCACGCGGGCCCGTCCTGATCGCCATCGACGACGTCCAGTACGCCGATCCGCAGTCCCTGCAGTGCCTCCTGTACGCATTGGGACGGGCCCGCACCGCTGGAGCGGGCCTCGCCCTGCTGACCACCCACGGACCCGACGCGGGGACTTCCCCGCCGCGTGTCCTCGACGAACTCCTCCGCCAAGCCGAGGGACCCCGCCTCCGGTTGGGCCCCCTCAGCACGCGGGGCGTGGAGGCGCTGCTCGCCCAGCGGGCCGATGACGCGGCCCTCACCAACGGCGCCGCAGCCGCCCGATGGCGCACCTCCCGCCTGGCCTCCGCCCTGCACACTGCGACCGGCGGCAATCCCCTACTGGTCCACAGCATTCTCGACGACCACCTCCCACGACTGCGGGCCGTCGAGGCGCCCGAAGCCGCCGACGACTCGCTCCACGCCGGCGAGCAGTTCCTGCAGAACGCCCTGATCTGCATACACCGCACCGGCGCCGGCGGCCTGCGCGTCGCGCAGGGCATCGCGCTGCTGGGCAACGCCGGCCGGACCCCGCTGCTCGCCCGGCTGGTCCAGGCCGAGGACAGCACCGTGGAGCAGGTGGTGGCCGCCCTCGACGACGCGGGCGTCCTGCACGGGGCGCGCTTCCGGCACGACGCGGTACGGACGGCGGTGCTGGAGAGCCTCGCCGACGAGGACGTCCACCTGCTGCGCCGGCGCGCGGCCCGCCTGCTGTACGAGGCCGGGGCGGCGCCGGTGGCCGTCGCCACGCACCTGTTGGGCGACGGCCCGGGCGTCCCCGACGAGGAGTGGGTTCCGGGAGTCTTGAGCGACGCCGCGCACACGGCGCTGGCCTCCCAGCAGATCGGGTTCGCGGTGCGCTGCCTGCGACTGGCGGAGCAGTGCTCCCGGGACGAACGGGAGCGGCTCCAACTCCGGTCCTGCACCGCGAAGTTCATCTGGAGGGTCAACCCGTCCGCCTGGGCGCACGAACTCCGTCCGCTGAACGTCGCCTCCCACAACGGGACGCTGCCGATCAGCGAGTCCCTGCGGCTCGTCGGTGACCTGCTGTGGAACGGCTGGATCGACGACGCGGCGACCGCGATCCAGCACGCCGTCGAGGGCCTGCGCAACACGCCCGACCCCGCGCTCGCCGCCGAACTGGGCGGCGTACGGGCCGTGCTGGCGTCCACGTACCCCACCCTGCTGGAGCAGATGGACGGTGCGCTCGGCCCGACCCCTGACGGCGCGGAGCGCCCGGCGGCAGGCGTACCGGAGGACGGCGTGATCGCCGCCACGGGCGTCCTGCACGGCGTCCTGAGCGCGGGCTCCGGCGCCGACGCGGAGTTCACCGAGAACGCGGAGCGGATCCTGGCGGGCACCCGCCTCACGGAGGAGAGCCACGTCACCGTACGGGCCTGCCTGCTGGCCCTGTTGTACGCGGACCGGCTGGGCCCGGCGACCCTGTGGGCCGACCGGCTGCTGGAGGAGGCCGCCGAGCGCAGCGCCCCCGGATGGACGGCCGTCATGCAGGCCATGCGCGCGCACATGGCGCTGCGCCGCGGCGAACTGGTCGCGGCGCAGCACCTCGCCGAGCAGGCCATGGAGCAACTCCCCCCGCACGGCTGGGGCGTGGGCATCGGCATGCCGCTGTCCGCCCTCATCGAGGCACGGACCGCCATGGGTGACCACGAAGCCGCGGCCGCCCTGGTGGACCACCCGGTGCCCGAGCAGATGCTGATGACCCGCTACGGCATCCACTACTTGTACGCACGCGGCCGGCACCAGCTCGCCACCGGACGGCACCACGCTGCGCTCACGGACTTCATGCACTGCGGGAAACTCATGCGCGACTGGGACATGGACCGGTCCGGGCTGGCGCCCTGGCGGGTCGGGGTCGCCGAGGCCTCGCTTGCCCTCGGCAACCGCGACCAGGCGGAGCACCGTGCCAGGGAGCAGCTGGCCGAGCCCGCCGGACCGCGGGTGCGCGGCATGGCCCTACGGGTCCTGGCGGGGGCGCGGCCCCTGGTCGAGCGGCCGGCCCTGCTGGACCGGGCCGTGGCCCTGCTCCAGGACGAGGGCGACTCCCACGAGCTGGCCCGGGCCCTGACCGACCTCGGGACGGCGTACGAGCAGCTCGGTGATGCGGCGCAGGGCAAGACCTGCACCCGCAGGGCGTGGCGGATCGCCGAGGGCTGCGGCGCCCGGGGCCTGTCCCACCGCCTCCAGCCCGAGACCCACGGCGCGCCGCAGAGCGCGCCGTCGCAGCCCGGGCCGGGCGCGGCTCCGAGCCCCGTGCGCCCGCGGCCGTCCGCGGTGTCCGCCCTGACGGACGCCGAACGGCGGGTGGCGGCGCTGGCCGCGCACGGGTACACCAACCGCGAGATCTCCGCGAAGCTGTTCATCACCGTCAGCACCGTGGAACAGCACCTGACCCGGGTCTACCGGAAGATCAACATCACGCGCCGGCAGGACCTGCCGGTCAGTTGGGACATCGATGTCGCACACACGGCCTGACCCCACCGCGCTGCCCGGCCCCGCCACCGCCGGGCCCGCGGCCGGGGCCGGACCCCGGCTGCTCGCGGTGAGCGATCTGCACATCGGGATGGCCGACAACCGTCCCATCGCCGAGTCGCTGCGACCGACCCACCCGGACGACTGGTTGATCGTCGCCGGTGACGTGGGCGAGCTGACCGAGGACATCGAGTGGGCGCTGCGCCTGCTCGCCGGACGCTTCACCACGGTGGTGTGGGCTCCGGGCAACCACGAGCTGTGGACCCCGCGCGAGGACCGGGTCCAGGTGCGTGGCGAGGAGCGCTACCGGTACCTGGTCGACCTGTGCCGCAGGTTGGGCGTGGTCACACCGGAGGACCCCTGGCCCGTTTGGCGGGGGCCCGGCGGCCCGGTCGCCGTCGCCCCGCTGTTCCTGCTGTACGACTACACCTTCCGGGTGGCGGGGACCTCCACCAAGAAGGAGTCGCTGGCCCGGGCGCACGAGGCCGGGGTCGTCTGCACGGACGAGTACCTCCTGCACCCCGACCCGCACCCGAGCCGGGACGCCTGGTGCCGGGCCCGGGTCGGGGAGACCCTGCGCCGGCTGGAGGCCCACGACCCGGCGGTGCCGCTCGTCCTCGTCAACCACTTCCCGTTGGTCCGCGAGCCCACGGACGTGCTGTGGCACCCGGAGTTCGCCCAGTGGTGCGGCACCGTGCTCACCGCGGACTGGCACCGCAGGTTCCGTACGGCCGCCGTGGTCTACGGGCACCTCCACATCCCCCGGACCACCTGGTACGACGGGGTGCGCTTCGAGGAGGTGTCCATCGGCTACCCGCGCGAGTGGCGCCGGCGCGGCCACCCCAAGGGCCTGCTGCGGCAGATCCTGCCCTACGACGGCCGTCCCGACGGCAAGGAGTCCCGGACGTGATAGAGACGCTGGTGCCCGCGGAGGCCCGGGCGAGCGAGGCCTTCGGCCCGGACGGCTCCGCGGTGCTGTACCCGGAGGAGGCGGCCCTGGTCGCCGCCGCGCCGAACGAGCGGCGGGAGGAGTTCACGACCGTACGGGGCTGCGCCCGGCGCGCGCTGGCCGCCCTCGGGCTGCCGCCGGCGCCGGTCCTGCCCGGCAGGCGCAACGTGCCGCAGTGGCCGGCCGGGGTGGTGGGCAGCATGACCCATTGTTCCGGCTACCGGGCCGCGGTCCTCGCCCGGGACACCGACCTGATGGCGGTCGGCATCGACGCCGAACCGCACCGGCCGCTGCCCCGGGGGGTGCTGGAGGCGACGGCCCTGCCCCAGGAGCTCGCCTGGGCGCGCACCCCGGTCGCCGGCACGGGCCCGCTGTGCCGGGACCGGCTGCTGTTCAGCGCCAAGGAAGCCGTATACAAGACCTGGTACCCCCTGGTGGGGACCGAGCTGGACTTCGAGGACGCCCTCATTTCCTTCCGGGGGGACGGCCCCGGCGACGCTCCCACCGGCGCTCCGGGGAGCGGCCCGGCCACCGGCGCGCGGACCGGCACCTTCCGGGCCCGCGTGCTGCGTCCGGGGACCGGCCCCGACGGGCATCCGGTCACGGCGTTCACGGGCCGCTGGATCGCGCACCGCGGCCTGGTCGTCACCGCGGTCACCGTTCCCGCCCGCCGGACGACCGCGGCGGCCGGCGGGGCGGGCGCGGCCGGTTCGACGGGCGGGGTCGGTCACCCGGGTCGATAGGGGTTGTCCCGCTCCGGCACCACTGCATAGCGTGCGAGGACCGGATCGACTGCACGGCGTACGGCGCGTGGGTCTCCCGCCGTACGGGGCCCGCTCCGGCGCCGCGTCCCCGGCTGCGGCCGGCTCGTCCGACGGTTCTCCCTGGTAGCGCTGCCGCACCGGCCCGAGAGGTACTCGAGATGACTCCACCAAGCCCGGCCACCACCATGCTCGTGCCGGACTTCCCGTTCTCCTATGACGGCTGGCTGCGCCACCCGGCAGGCCTGGGCTCGCTGCCACCGGGGCGGGCCGGGACGCCCGTGGCCGTGGTGGGCGGCGGGATGGCGGGGCTGACCGCCGCCTACGAACTGATGCGGCTCGGTCTGCGCCCGGTCGTCTACGAGGCCGGCCAGCTGGGCGGCCGGATGCGTTCGGTGCCGTTCCCGGGCGACTCCGGCTGTGTGGCCGAGATGGGCGCGATGCGCTTCCCGCGTTCGGCCCGCGCGCTGTTCCACTACATCGACCTGCTGGGGCTGCGGACCCGCCCCTTCCCCAACCCGCTGGCGGAGCACACCCCGAGCACCCTCGTCGACCTGGGCGGGGTGCGCCACACCGCTCGCCGCGCGGAGCACCTCCCCGACGTCTACCAGGAGGTGGCCGCCGCCTGGGAGAAGGCGCTCCAGGAGCGGGCCGAGCTGGCCACGATGCGCGACGCCGTGCAGCGGCGTGACGTCGAGACGCTCAAGCACGTCTGGAACCGGCTGGTGCGGGAGTTCGACGACCAGTCCTTCTACGGCTTCCTCGCCACCAGTACGGCGTTCCGGTCCTTCCGCCACCGGGAGGTCTTCGGGCAGGTGGGGTTCGGGACCGGTGGCTGGGACACCGACTTCCCCAACTCCCTGCTGGAGATCCTGCGCGTGGTCTACACCGGCGCGGACGAGGACCAGGTCTCCGTCGTCGGCGGCTCCGGGCAAGTGCCGCGCGGCCTGTGGGGGCACCGGCCGCAGGAGTGCGCGCACTGGCCGGCGGGAACCTCGTTGGCCTCCCTGCACGGCGGTGCCGCCCGGCCCGCGGTACGGGCCGTCACGCGCGACGGCGCGGAGTTCGCCGTCACCGACACGACCGGTCGCCGGAACCGGTTCGCCGCCGTGGTGTACACGCCGCACGTCTGGACGTTGCTCAACCGGGTGGAGGCCGATCCGGATCTGCTGAGCGCACCGGTGTGGACGGCGGTGGAGCGGACCCACTACATGGGTGCGTCCAAGCTGTTCGTCCTGACCGACCGGCCGTTCTGGCACGACGTGGACCCGGCGACCGGCCTGCCGGTGATGAGCATGACCCTCACCGACCGGATGCCTCGCGGTGTCTACCTGTTCGACGACGGCCCGGACCGGCCCGGCGTGATGTGCCTGTCCTACACGTGGAACGACGACTCCCTGAAGATGGCGACGCTGAGCGCGGCCGAGCGGCTGGAGGTGCTGCTGGGCAAACTCGCGGCGATCTACCCGGGGCTGGACATCAGGTCGCACGTGATCGGCGGTCCGTTGACCGTCACGTGGGAGACCGAGCCGCACTTCATGGGCGCGTTCAAGTCGAACCTGCCGGGCCAGTACCGCTACCAGCGGCGGCTGTTCACGCAGTTCATGCAGCGCGGACTGCCCGACGGCCGGCGCGGCTTCTTCCTGTGCGGCGACGACGTGTCGTGGACGGCGGGGTTCGCCGAGGGAGCCGTGTCCACGGCGCTGAACGCAGTGTGGGGCGTGGTGGAGCATCTGGGCGGGGCCACCCACCCGGACAACCCCGGCCCCGGCGACCTGTTCGAGGAGCTGGCTCCCGTGGAACTGCCCTACGACGGCTGACGGCCCCGGCACGGGACGAAGGCGCCCCCGCCGCAGCGGCGGGGGCGCCTTCGGGGTGCGGGACGGTCACGCCGGGCCGGCGGCCATCTCCGCCAGCTTCTTCTTGTCGGGCTTGCCGTTGCGGTTGAGGGGGAACCGCTCCAGGACCACGACCCTGTTGGGCTGTTCGAAGACGGGCAGCAGGGCGCACAGCCGCTCACGCCAGTGGCCGGGCTCGCGCAGCTCCTCGTCCTCGACGAAGAACACCAGCTGTGAGCCGCGCAGTTCGTCGGGGAGGGCCACGATCCGGGTCGGGCAGCCCCGTTCGGACACCTTCCGCTCGATGAGCTCGGGGTACAGGGTGTAGCCCATGCGGTGCACGGCGAACTTGCGGCCCGGCACGTGGAGGTTGCCCTCGGCGTCGAGGTGGCCGAGGTCGCCGGTGGCCTGCCAGCCGCCCGTGGCGTGGGCCGCGATGACGGTGCCGTCGTCGGCGATCTGGCCCTGCAGGGCGTCAGGGGTGTCGACCTCGATCTCGCCCGTCTCGCCCGCGGGCAGTTCGCCGCCGTCCTCGCCGACGATCCGCAGCCGGATCCCCTCCATGGCGCGGCCGCAGGCGACCGGGTTGTCGAGGGTGGCGAACGAGATGTTGCCGAGCTCGGTGGAACCGTAGCTGTCCAGCAGCGGCAGCCCGAACTCCTCCACGTACTGCGCGACGAGGGGGGCGTCGAGGGGCGCCGCGCCGACGCAGAACATGCGGGTGTCGGCGAGGTGGTCGCGCAGCGCCGGCTTGCGGGTGAGCAGGCTGAGGATGCTGCGGTAGCTGGAAGGGGTCGCGTCGATGACGGTGGCCCCGGCGTCGCGGGCCATGCGCAGGGCCCGGTCGAGACGCCGGTAGGGCGCGATCACCAGGGAACAGCGGGTGAGCCAGGCGATGAGCACCATCGACAGGCCGTACTGGTGCGCGAAGGGCAGGAGCGGCAGCAGGACGTCGTCGGCGCGGTGTCCGACCTGGTCCGCATTGCGCTGGAGGTTGCGCAGGAACGAACGGCCGGTCTTGACGACGCCCTTGGGCGATCCGGTGGAGCCGGAGGTCCACATGATGAGGCCGTCGGGGAGTTCCCCCCAGGCGTCGAAGGACAGGGCCGGGGCGGTGGGTTCGTGGTCGGCGACGGCGACCATCAGTTCGTACAGGTGGACGGGGTCGGCGTCCGGGTAGACGGGGGTGTCGTCGTCGACGAAGGTGACCTTGACGCCGGTGCGTACGGCGATGCGTCGGGTCTCCTCCGCGGTTTCCTGCTGGTCGACGAGGACGATCGAGGCCCCGACGTGCATGAGCGCGTACAGCACGCACACGTAGCTCGCCGAGTTGCCGGCTTTCAGCATGACCCGGTCGCCGAGTCCGACGCCGCGTTCGCGGATCGCTTCGGCGATCCGGAGGGCGTCCTGCTCGAATTCTTCGACGGGCCGTACCGAGTCGGCTGCAAATATCTTCGCGGTCATCGGTCGCACTGTGTCCTTCCTCTGGGCCGTGACGCGGCCGGGCGGCGTGGGGTGCGCCGGGCCGGCGGTGGATCGGGCCCGTTCAGGGGTGGATCGCGGGATTCGCGGGCTTCACGAGGGATGGGATGCGGCCGCTGCCGCTCCGTGGTCCGTGCGGTCGGGCGTGTCGTGTGACGGGCGCCGTCGGTGGGCCGTGGTGTTGCCGTGGGCCGTGGCGCCGCCCCGGTCGTGCCGTGGACACGGGCCCCCACTCCCGCACGCTAGGCAGCGGGCCGGGGTACGGGTACCCCTGACCGCCCCCTGCGGACCCCTCAGTCGGGGTCCGGTTCGCCGAGCGAGATGAGCTGGTCGTGCACGATGTTGACCACCTCCCGGCGGTACGACCTCAGGTATCCGGCGGCACCCGGGAAGACTTCCAGGTCGAACCGGCCGGAGGTGCACCGCCGCCAGGCCCGGACACCGGCCAGCGTCGCCCGCGGGTCGTGGCGGGCCGTCAGGGCGACGACCCTGCAGCCCAACGCGGGCGGGCCGAGGCTACCGCGGTGGCCGGGCGCCGCCCGCCCGGAGGCGAAGAGGGTCAGGGGTGCCCCGTAGGTCTCCTGCTCCAGGCGGCAGCCCACCTCGTAGGCCAGTTCGGCGCCCAGGCGGTGTCCGAAGAGGGCGAACGGGCGGTCGGCCCAGCCCTGGACCGACTCGAACACCTTGTCGGCGAGTTCCTTGCCCGCGGCCGGGTCCAGGTCGTCGCCGAGGGGTGTGGACGACGGGTACTGGACGACGAGGAGCTCCACGGTGGGCAGCAGCAGTTCGGCCAGGGCCAGGTAACAGAGCGGCGAGTTCCGTGCGCTCGGGAAGCAGATCATGCGGTAGCTGCTCGGGACCGACGGCTGCCGGATCTGGATCAAACCGACCTCGTCGGGGGTGGTCTCCCCGCCGGCGGGCCGGCTGTGCGCATGGGTCATGCCCTTGGAACTCCGCCTCGGACGGCGCCCTGTGACGTGTGGTCGGGCGTGCGGACGGCGCCTCCGCAGCGGAGGGCCTTCATCGACGAATCCGCGCCGCGTCGTGGCCGCCGACGGTGTCGGCCCCCGGACGGTGCTGCTCGGCGGTGATGTGCGGGGGGCGCGACCGGGTGCCGGATCCCCCCGGGAGGACGGGTGATTTCACGGGGTCTCCTCGCGGAACGGTGAGCGAGCGGGGATGATCCGCACGGTCACCCGGGGATGGTATGAGGCTATTCGAAGGGGCCGCAATACAAGATCCCCTATTCCCCCCTAACCCTTTCCCCTTCCCCCTATGAGCGGGCCCGCCGGGTGAGCGGCGGAGATCCGCGTGCTAGACATTGCCCGTCCCCATTTCCCTTCGCGGACCCGCAGGACCGCCGTTTCCGCGTCCCACTTGATTCGCAGGAGCAAATGAAACCTGAACGACCCGTGGATTCCGCTGTCGTGGTCGACCGACTGGTCAAGAAGTACCGGGACCGCGACCGGCCGGCACCACGGCGCGGGTCGCGCCGAGCGGCGCCGGCCCGCCGCCCCGTGCGGCCCGGCTCTGCGACCGCGTCGGCATCGTGGACCAGGGGCGGCTGCTCGCCCCGGACACGCCGCAGGTGCTCACGGAGGGTCTGAGCGGCAGCACCACCGTGACCCCCACGGCCGGCCGGCGTCGATGGCGCCCGGCGTGACGGAGGCCGTGCTTTTCGGCGACGGTGGGCGTCCTGTTGATGGGTGCGTCTGCCGGCAGCGCCATGGGGCTGACGATCGGCACGCTGGCTCCGCCGCGGCACATCGGCATCGTCTTCGCCGTGGCGCTGACCCGCTGATGTTCACCGATCGAGCCACCTGTGGCTCAAGGGCTTCCACCGCAGGGCCCGGGACTCAATTCCGCCCCCTTTCACTTCTCTGTTCTCCGGCCCCGTGCCCGGACCGGCGCACCCCCGCCGGCCGGGTGCGGGGTCGTTTCTCGTCAACGGCACCGGCACCATCCCTCCGGTGCTTTCACCATCCCGGAAGCAAAGGTATTCAGGCACCATGACTCTTTCCGATGCGATTCCTGCCGAGGATGCGGCCGACTCCTCCGGTTCCCGGACCGGAACCGCGATCGTATTTCCCGGCATGGGACCCGCGTCCTTCGCCGAGATCGGCCGGTTCCTGCTGCTCGACCCGTACGGGCGGGTGCGTCTGGCGGAGGCGGACGAGGCCCTCGGATATTCGGTGTTCGACCGGTTCCGTGAGGCCGAGGACGACTATTCGGTGTATTCCCAGCTCGTCTTCCTGGTGGCCTCGATGGCGATGGCTGACCGGGCCGTCGACAGCCTCGGCGTCTCCCCCACCGTCTGTGCGGGTCCCAGCTTCGGCCAGAAGGCGACCGCCGCGTTCGTCGGGTCGCTGTCCTTCCCGGACGTCGTCCGGCTGACCGCGGACCTGGCCCGCTGCGAGGAGGACTACTTCTCCGGCGTGTACCAGGACGTGGTCACGCACTGCTTCGTCCGGACCCCGCAGGACCGCCTGGACGAGGTCCTCGCCGGGTTCGACGAGCGCGGCGCCTGGTACGACCGGTCCGGCCGGCTCGACGCCGCCTTCCACATGCTGTCCGTGCGGGAGCAGGACCTCGACGCGCTGACGGCCGGCATCAGCGCGGCCGGCGGCTACTCCCTGTACTCGATGCGGCCGCCCGTGCACGCGGCGGCCTTCTCGGCGCTGCGCCGCAAGGCGGAGGAGGAGGTCTTCGGCGCGTACGAGCTCGCCGACCCCGCACTGCCCGTGGTCGTCGACCACGACGGCACGGTCGTCCGGGACGCCGCCGGCATGCGCACGATGATGCTGGACACCTTCGACCGGCCCATCCACTGGCCGAGCATGGTCGGGACCCTCAAGGGGCTCGGGGTGGGCACGCTGTACGTGACCGGCCCCGACAGCCTGTTCCACCGGCTGGACGTCACCAAGGAGAACTTCGAGGTCGTCCCGGTGGGCCTGCCCAAGAAGAGGGACCGCGAGCGCGAGCGGAAGCAGGCCCTGGAGCGGTCCCGGGCCGCGCGGGCCCGGCGGGCCGCGTCGGGAGTCTGAGTCGCCGCGGGACCGAGCCGCCGGGAGGTGCGGGCGGACACGGACGGGGCCTGGCCCCACCCCCTGGCCGGGGGGGTGGGGCCAGGCCCTTTCCCACTGGTCCCGGCCGCCGCCTCAGGGGCGGGCGCGGAGCCACTCGTCGACGGCCCCCGCCGTCGTCCGCGCGTGCTGCTCCATCATCGTGAAGTGGTTGCCCGGCACGTCGACCGCGCTGTGCTCCAGGTCCCAGTAGGAACGCCAGTCGCCGTCCGTGGCACGGTTCCAGTCGAAGAACTGCTCCTGGGCCCGGACCAGCAGGGTGGGCGTCTTCACCGCTTGCGGCTTCCAGCCGGCGAACAGCCGGAAGTACGCGCCCATCGCCAGCAGCCGGTCGTCGTCGACCGGGACGTAGGTGTCCTGCCGTTCGTCCACTCCCGCCGACAGCCCCGGCTGGATGCCGAGGATGGCGTCGTCGTCGTGCGAGTAGATGTCGATCAGGACCACGGCCTCGGGGAACACCCCCGCCTCTTCCAGCTTCCCCGCCACGGCGTGGGCGAAGATGCCGCCCGAGGAGTGTCCGAGGAGCACGAACGGCGCCCCGTCGGCGTGCCGCAGCACGGCTTCGGCCTTGGCCTCGATGACCGCCCCGGTGGTCGAGGGCAGCTGCTCGCCGCGTACGAAACCGGGTGCGGCCATCGCGTGGACGTCCCGCCGGCCGCGGAACGCGGACGCGAACCGGGCGTACTGGTGCGGGCCGGAAATGGACAGGATCGAGGAGAAGCAGATCAGGCCGGGGCCCGTCTCGCCGCGGGAGAGCCGTACCAGGCCGGGTGCCTTGCGCAGCTCGCCCGACGAGGCGAACGACGGCCGGAACCGCGACGCCTGCATGAGCAGTTCCATGAACGGGCCGGACGCACCCTGCGTCCCGGCTTCCCGGAGCATCGCCCCGAGGACCCCGGAGGGCTCCCCCCGACCCGGCTCGGCGGCGCCGTCCGGGCCGGCGGGGTCGCCCGCGGTCCCGGTCCCGGCGAGCTCGGTGCGCAACCGCTGGGCGACCAGCAGCGGGGTCGGGTGGTCGAAGAGCAGGGTGGCCGGCAGCCGCAGGCCGGTGACGGAGTTCAGCTGGTTGCGCAGCTCGACCGCGGTCAGCGAGTCCAGACCGAGCTCCAGGAACTCTTGGGACTCCCCCACCGCGTCGGGCGACGGGTAGGCGAGCACTGCGGCGGCCCGGTCCCGCACCACATCCAGCAGCACCCGCTCCTGCTCCTCCTCCGACAGTCCGGGCAGACCCCGGAGCTGCCGCGCGGCGGCGGACACGGCCGCGTCGGCGTGCCCGGATGCGGTGGCCTTGCGGAGTCCACCGCGCACCAACCCGCGGAAGAGCGGCGGGAGGGCTCCGGCCTCCGCCTGGGCCCGCAGCGGTCCCGTATCGAGGTGCATGGCCACGAACACGCTGCCGCCGGTGCTGAGCGCGGACGCCGTGTCGAAGAGGGCCAGGCCCTCCCGGGACGACAGCGGGGCCAGTCCGGCCCGCGCCATCCGCTGGACGTCGGCGTCGGTGAGGTCGCCGGTCATCCCGCTGCGCTGCTCCCACAGCCCCCACGCCAGGGACACGGCGGGCAGCCCGGCGGCCCGCCGAGACTGGGCCAGGGCGTCGAGGAAGGCGTTGGCCGCCGCGTAGTTGGCCTGCCCGGGGCTGCCGAGGGTGCCGGCCGCGGAGGAGAACAGCACGAACGCGGCGAGGTCCAGGTCCCGGGTCAACTCGTGCAGGTGCACGGCCGCGTCGGCCTTCGGCCGCAGCACCGCGTCGACCCGCTCCGGGGTCAGGGAGGGTACGAGCCCGTCGTCGAGGTGGCCCGCGGTGTGGACGACGGCGGTCAGCGGGTGCTCGGCGGGAATGCCGGCCAGCAGTGCGGCGAGCGCGTCCCGGTCGGCCGCGTCGCAGGCGGCGACGGTCGCCTCGGCGCCGAGTGCGGCGAGTTCGGCGACGAGTTCCGCGGCGCCGACGGCGCGGGGCCCGCGCCGGCTGGTGAGCAGCAGGTGGCGGACGCCGTGCTCGGTCACCAGGTGCCGGGCGAGCAGGCCGCCGAGCACGCCGGTGCCACCGGTGATGAGGACGGTGCCGCCGGGGCGCAGTGCGGGGGCCGCCGGTGCGCGGTCCACCGCCTCCTCGACGGCCGCGACGGCCCCTTCCTGCGCGGGGCCGCCCGCGGGCACCTTCGCCAGCCTGGCGGCGTGTACGGCACCCCCGCGGACGGCGAGCTGGGGTTCGCCGCTCGCCACGCCGGCCGCGAGCAGCCCGCCCGGGTCCGCCGGAGCGTCCGTGGTGCCGTCGGCCGTGTGGTCCGCGTCGAGGTCGAGGATCTGGAACCGGCCGGGGTTCTCCGACTGGGCGGACCGCAGCAACCCCCACACCGCGGCGTGCGCGAGGTCCGTGACGCCCTCGCCCGGCCGCACCTCGACCGCGCCGCGGGTCACCACTGCGAGGCGGGCCCCGGCGAAGGCTTCCTCGGCCAGCCAGCCCTGTACGAGCGCCAGGGCTTCGCGGGCGGCCTGCCGGGTGGCCACGGCGATGGCTGCGGCGGTGTCCGCGGCCGGTGCGGCGTACGGGACGAGGACGGTGTCGGGCAGCGGCTTGCCCGCGGCCACGACGCCTGCGAGGGCGTCCAGGTCCGCGTAGACGTCGGCGGTGATGCCCGCCTCGTGCAGCGCCGTCTCCAGACCGAGGCCGTCGTCACCGACCACGGCCCAACGTCCCGACGGCGGAACGGCGTTGCCGGGCAGGGCGGGCCATTCCAGTCGGAAGAGCGACTCGTGGAACGCGGGCCGGGTCGACTGGAGCCGGGCCGGGTCGAGCTCCCTCAGCAGCAGCGACTCCACCGACACGACCGGTTCGCCCCGCTCGTCGAAGGCCGTGAGGGACACGGCGTCCGGCCCTGCGGGGGCCAGCCGCACCCGCAGCGCGCCGGCGCCGACGGCGTGCAGGCCGACGCCGGTGAAGGAGAAGGGCAGCCGCATCCGGACGTCCGCGCCCGGCTCCCCGTCCTGCGTGGCGAAGAAGGAGCCCAGTGCCAGGCCGTGCAGCCCCGCGTCCAGCAGCGCCGGATGCACTCCGAAGTGGGCGGCGTCGGCCTGGGGGCCCTCGGCCAGCGCGAGTTCGGCGAACAGTTCGTCGCCGCGCCGCCAGGCGGACCGCAGGTTGCGGAAGGCCGGGCCGTAGTCGTAGCCGGCGGCGGCGAACAGCTCGTACAGGTCGGCCACGTCCAGCTGCTCGGCCCCGGTGGGAGGCCAGGCCTCCGGGCCGCCCGCCGGGGGCGCGGTCGGCGTGTCCGCCGCGCCGAGCACACCGGTGGCGTGCCGTGTCCACGGCTCGTCCTGGTCGTGCCCGCCCCCGTCGGCCGCGGTCTCGGCACGCGAGTGCACGCGAAGGGCCCGCCTGCCCGTGTCGTCGGGAGCGGCCACGGTGACCCGGAGTTGGAGGGCGGCGTGCTCGGGGAGCACCAGCGGCGCCTCCAGGGTCAGCTCCTCCAGACGGGCGGTGCCGGCCCGCCGGCCGGCGTGCAGGGCGAGTTCCACGAAGGCGGTGCCCGGCAGCATGACCGTGCCCGCGGCCCGGTGATCGGCCAGCCAGGGGTGCGTGCGGAGCGAGAGGCGTCCGGTGAACAGGAACCCTTCCGGCTCGGGCAGTTCGACGGCCGCACCGAGCAGCGGGTGCTCGGCCGGTCCGAGCCCGGCGGAGGTCACGTCGCCGGCCGTCCCCGCATCCGGCACCTCGATCCAGTAGCGGTCGCGCTGGAAGGCGTACGTGGGCAGGTCCACACGGCGGGCGCCGGTCCCGGCGAAGTACGCCGCCCAGTCGACGGCGGCACCTCGGGCGTGGGCCCGTGCGACGGCCGCCGTGAGGGTGTCCGCCTCGGGGCGGGGGGCGCGGCCGGGCGGGGGGGCGGCCGCGGGTGCCGGCGCGGGGGGGCGGGCGGCCGGCGGGGGGGCGGCCCCCCCCCCCCCCGGCCCCCGCCCCTCAGCCCGCCCAGACGATCGACTGCACCTCGCTGTACGCGTGCAGCGCGTACGAGCCCACGTCGCGGCCGACCCCCGAGCGCTTGAAGCCGCCGAACGGCGCCTCCATGTTCCGGCCGATCGTGTTGACCCCGACCCCGCCAGCCCGCAGCCGGCGCGCCACCCGGAACGCGCGCGCCGCGTCCCCGGACCACACGTAGCTCAACAGCCCGTAGTCGCTGTCGTTGGCCAGGGCGACGGCCTCGTCCTCCCCGCCCTCGAACGGCACGACCACCACGACCGGCCCGAAGATCTCTTCCCGGACCACCCGCATGTCGCTCGTGCAGTCCACCAGGAGCGTCGGCGCGACGTAGAACCCGCGGCCCGGGGCACCGTCCACCACCGGGCGGGATCCGCCGTGCGCCAGGCGCGCGCCCTCCTTCCGCCCCAGCTCGACGTACGCCTCCACCCGGTCCCGGTGCGCCGCCGAGATCACCGGACCGACGACCGTGCCCTTCGCCGCCGGGGCGCCGACCTTCATGTGGCCCAGGTAGGCGGTCAACTTCTCGACCAGCCGCTCGTACACCGCCCGCTGCACGATCACCCGGGTCGGGGCGGTGCAGATCTGGCCGCTGTAGAAGGAGAAGGTGGTGCCGATCCCGGCCACCGCCGCGTCCAGGTCCGCATCCTCGAACACGACCGCCGCGCCCTTGCCGCCCAGCTCCATCAGCTGCCGCTTCATGGAACGGCCGCAGACCTCCGCGATGCGCTGTCCGACCGCCGTGGAGCCGGTGAAGGACACCATGTCCACGTGCGGGGAGGCGACCGCCGCTTCGCCGACCTCCACCGCCTGCCCGCCGACCACGTTGACCACGCCCCGCGGCACCCCGGCCTCCTCCAGCGCCGCCGCCATCCGGAACACCGACAGCGGGTCCTGCGGGGCCGGCTTGACCACCACCGTGTTGCCCATGGCCAGGGCCGGGGCCACCTTGCCCGCCGGGTTCGCCCACGGGTTGTTGTACGAGGTGATGCACGTGACCACGCCGACCGGCTGGCGCACCTCCAGCGCCCCCAACACGGCCGCCCTCCCCATCGGCCCGGCCTCGGTGACCTGCGGCGGGAGTCCCCGCTCGACCGGCTCCAGGGCGCCCTTCGCGTACCGCCGGAAGCGGGACACCCCCACCCCGACCTGCATGCCGCGCGCGATGGCCGTCGGGGCGCCCGTCTCCGCCCGGGCCAGCTCCGCCCACGGCTCGAACTCCCGCTGGATGATGTCCGCGGCGCGGTCCAGGACCGCCGCCCGCTGCTCCGGCCGCGTCCGCGACCAGCCCTCGAAGGCCTCGGCCGCCGCCGCGGCCGCCTCCAGGACCTGCCCGGGCGAGGCCTCCGGCGCGAGGCCCACGACCGACTCGTCCGCCGGGTTGACCACCTCGTAGTGGCCGCCCGCCGGCTCCACCCACTCGCCGCCGATGAACAGCCGCTGCCCCTGTCCCCCGTGCTGCCCGCCGATCACCCGGTGCTCACCGTCCTCGTGTCCCGGCCCGACCGGAGCACCGTCCCCGGGACCGCGCCCGTCACCCGGTCGTCCCGTACCGTCTCGACCCCGTTGACCCGCACCGACACGATGCCGACCGCCCGCGCGTCCAGCCGCGGGCTGTTGCCGGGCAGGTCGTGCACGAGGGTCGCAGGCCCGGCCTCGATCCGCTGCGGGTCGAACAACACCAGGTCCGCGTTCCAGCCCTCGGCGATCCGACCGCGTTCGCGCAGCCCGAACAGCCGGGCCGGGTCGTCGGTGAGCATCCGCACCGCCCGCTCCAGCGGCAGCAGCCCGCGGCCGCGCAGGCAGTCCCCGAGGAACCGGGTCGTGTACGGCGCCCCGCACATCCGGTCCAGGTGCGCACCCGCGTCCGAGCCGCCCAGCATGACGTCCTCGTGCTGCCAGGTCTCGGCGCGCAGCGCCCAGCTCGCCGGGTCGTTGTCGGTCGGCATCGGCCACAGCACCGTGCGCAGGTCGTCGTTGGCGCAGATCTCCACCAGGCACTGGAAGGGGTCCTGCCCGCGCTCGGCCGCGATGTCGCGGACGACCCTGCCGGTGAGCCCCTCGTTCTCCTTGCCGTACGTGTCCCCGATGACGTACCGCCCGAAGTCGGCCAGGCGCCGGAACACCCCGGCCTCCTTGCCGTCGGCGCGGCGCAGCATCTCCGCCCGTACCTCCGGGTCGCGCAGCCGGGTGATCCGCTCGGGCACGGGCAGGCCGAGGACCTCGCCCCAGCCGGGGATGAGGTTGAGCGCGCAGAAGGTGCCGAGCGACATGTTCATGGGGGTGAGGATCGGCATCGTCAGCGCGACGATGCGGCCGCCGGCCTTGCGGGCTCGTTCGCTGGGCACCAGCTGGCGCGGCACGCGTTCGGGGACGGCGGAGTCGATGGTGAGCACGTTCCAGTTGAGCGGGCGTCCGGCGGCGGCGCTCATCTCGACGAGCAGGTCGATCTCGGCGTCGGAGAACTGGTCGAGGCAGCCGGCGACGATGGCCTCCAGCTGGGTGCCCTCGTGCTCGCCGACCGCCCGTGACAGGGCGATGAGCTCGGCGGGTTCGGCGTGCCGGGAGGCGACGGGGGCGCCGTCCCCGTCGGAGTGGGTGGCGGACTGGGTGGTGGACAGGCCCCACGCACCCGCGTCCATGGCGTCGTGGAGGAGGGCGACCATCTGCTCCAGTTGGGCGGGCGTGGGCCGGCCGCCGACGGCGTCCTCACCCATGACGTGGCGGCGCAGCGCGCAGTGGCCGACCATGAAGCCCGCGTTGACGGCGATCCGGCCGTCCAGGGCGTCGAGGTACTCGCCGAAGGTCGACCAGGTCCAGTCGACGCCGTCTTCCAGGGCGGCGAGGGCCATGCCCTCGACCTTGCTCATCATGCGGCGCGTGTAGTCGGCGTCGCCGGGGCGGTCCGGGTTGAGCGGGGCGAGGGTGAAGCCGCAGTTGCCGCCCACGACGGTGGTCACGCCGTGGTTCATGGAGGGGGTGGCGTACGGGTCCCAGAACAGCTGGGCGTCGTAGTGGGTGTGCGGGTCGACGAAGCCGGGGCAGAGGACGAGGCCGGTGGCGTCCTCGCTGGTGCGGGCCCCTTCGGTGAGGGTGCCGGGTGCGCCGATGACGGCGATGCGGCCGTCGCGCAGGCCGACGTCGGCGGTGTACCGGGGGGATCCGGTGCCGTCGACGACGGTGGCTCCCCTGATCAGGTGGTCGAGCATGACGGGTGACGTCCCTTCTCCTCTTCCCTGCTTCCCGATCGGGGATCCGGCTCGCGGCGTCCGGTCTCCGGGTCGGCGTGGTCCGGCTCCCGGTCCCGTTGCCGGCCGGGGCGGGGGCAGGCCGCTGCCCTCCGCCCCGGCCGGTTCCGCGGGGCCGGGGCCCCCGGGGCGGCGGTCCGGGAAACCGCCGCCCCCGCTCCACCGCCGGTCAGGCGCCCTGGCGGAAGCGGGTGGTGCGGTGCACCGGGTCGGTGTCGATCTTCGGGATCACGTGCTCGCCGATCAGCTTGATCGTGGTCATCGTGTCCTCGTAGGAGACCCCGGTCGGCAGGCCGAAGGAGAGCTGGTCGGCCCCCGCCCGCTCCCAGCGCTTGCACTGGGCGAGGACCTCGGACGGGTCGCCGCAGATCAGCAGCTCCTCGGCGATGAGGAGCTCGATGATCTCCGCGTTGTACTCGGGCAGGATCTCGGGCCACTGCGGGATCGCCTCGGGCCGCGGGAAGGTGTCGTGGTAGCGGAAGACCAGGGACTGGAAGCGGTTCATGTTCGCGTTGACCGCGATGTCGACCGCCTTGTCGTGGGTCTCCGCGCAGATCGCCGTCGAGGTGACCATCACGTTGTCGTTGACGAAGGCTCCGATGGCCTTCGCCTCCTGGATCGCCGTCTTGTACTGCTCCAGCACCCACTCCATGTCGGAGACCTTCTGGACGCTGAACCCGAGGACCCCGAGGCCCTTCTTCGCGGCCATGGCGTACGAGGACGGGGACCCGGCGGCGTACCACATGGCCGGGTGCGCCTTGCCGTACGGCTTGGGGAAGACCTTGCGCGGGGGCAGCGACCAGTGCTTGCCCCTGAACCCCTCGTATTCCTCCTGGAGGAACATCTTGGGGAACTCTGCGATGGTCTCCTCCCACATCTCCTTGGTGTGGTTCATGTCCGTGACGCCGGGCAGGAAGCCGAGGATCTCGTGGCTGCCCGCGCCGCGGCCGGTGCCGAACTCGAAGCGGCCCTTGGAGAGGTGGTCGAGCATGGCGACCCTCTCGGCCACCTTGACCGGGTGGTTGACGGGCGCCAGGGGGTTGAAGATGCCGGAGCCGAGGTGGATGCGCTCGGTGGCGTGGGCGAGGTAGGCGAGGAAGACCTCGTTCGCCGACAGGTGCGAGTACTCCTCCAGGAAGTGGTGCTCGGAGGCCCAGGCGTACTTGAAGCCGGACTTGTCGGCCTGGATGACGTACTCGGCCTCCTCGACCAGTGCCTTGTGCTCTGCCTCGGGGTCGACCCTGGACCGCGCCTCAGGCACGTATCCCTGCACGAAGAGCCCGAATTCCAAGGGGGTTCACCATCCTCTGGTTTCTGACGCACCGTCAGATTTGATGGACCGACTGTTCCACCGCGGGGGCGGGAGCGTCAATAGCTGACGAGTCGTCAGAGAAAGCCCAAGCGTGCTCCGCCTCAGAACGGGCTCACGCCCGCCGTCCAGCCCCCGTCGATCACGAAGGGCTGCCCGGTGACGTAGGAGGAGTCATCGCTGGTCAGGAACAGCGCCAGCCGGGCGATCTCCTCCGGCCGCCCCACCCGCCCCAGGGGCACCACCCGCCGGTAGAGCTCCGCCATCGCCGCACGCGCCTCATCGCTCATGCCCGCCGGGTCCAACAGGCCCGGGTGGGCCATCGGGGTGTCCACCGCACCCGGGCACATCGCGTTGACCCGGATGTTCTTCGCCGCCAGCTCCAGCGCCGCCACGCGGGTCAGCCCGACGACCGCCGCCTTCGTCGCCGCGTACGCACCCACGTACGCCATGCCCGTCAGGCCGGTGTACGAGGAGGTGTTCACGATCGTCCCCCCGCCGGCCGCCGCCAGCTCCGGGGCCAGCGCCTTGATCCCGAGGAAGGTGCCGACCTGGTTGACCTGCACCAGCTCCTGGAACTCGGCCAGCGGGGTCGCGGTCAGCTCGTTGAAGCGCAGGATGCCCGCGTTGTTGACCAGCCCGTCGACCCGGCCGAACGCGGCCTTGGCGGCCGCCACCGCGGCCTCCCAGTCCTCTTCCCGACTCACGTCCAACCGGACGTAGCGGGCCCGGTCCTCGCCGATCTCCCGCGCCACCGCGGCGCCCTGCTCGTCCAACACATCGCCGAGGAGCACCCCCGCCCCTTCGGCTGCGAACAACCGGGCCTCCTGCTCACCCTGGCCGCGGGCGGCGCCGGTGATGACGATGACCCGGCCGTCGAGCTTGCCGGTGGTTCCGCCTCCGTTGGTGTCCATGCCCACTCCTGACGGGGTCGCTCAGTCGTTGAGGAGAGGCGCCACCTCTGCCCCGAAGGCGGTGATCTGGTCGGTCAGCTCGGCGCGGTCGCGGCTGCGGAAGCGGACCTGGATCTGGTCGACGCCCAGCGTCCGGTACTCGCGCAGCGACTCGGCGAGCAGCTCCGGCTTGCCGGTCAGGGTGCGGCGGCCGGTGTCCCAGGCGGGTTCGCCGACGTACAGCGCCCCGGTGATCGCACCGAACTCGAACGGCTCGGCCACCCCGGCCCCCTCCCGCAGCTCCCTGATCCGGGCGATCTGCGCGGGCAGCCGGTCCCGCGGATCACCCTGCGGCAGCCAGCCGTCGCCGCGGACGGCCGCCCGCCGCACTGCGGCGGGCGAGGAGCCGCCGACCCAGACGGGGATCCGGTCCTGGGCGGGCCGGGGTCGCTGGCCGAGGTCCCGGAAGGCGAACCGCTCCCCCTCGAAGACCGGGAACTCTTCGGGCCCGAGAGCCGCACGCAACGCGTCCAGCGTCTCGTCGAGCAGGGCGCCGCGCCCGGCGAAGTCGACACCGAGGACCTCGAACTCCTCCTGGACGTGGCCCGCACCGACGCCGAGGATCAGCCGGCCGCCCGAGAGGTGGTCGACGGTCGCGTACTGCTTGGCACTCAGCAGCGGGTGCCGCAGGCCCAGGACCGCGACATGGCTCAGCAGCCGTACGCGCTCGGTGACCCCGGCGAGGAAGGCCAGGGTCGCCACCGGGTCGTACCAGATGGTGCTCATGGGGCCGGCGAGGCGGCGCGGGATCGCCACGTGGTCGCAGGTGGCGACGTACCCGAACCCGGCCCGGTCGGCGGCCCGAGCGACCTCGGCGAGATCCGCAGGGCCGGCCGAGGCCTCCCAGGCCTCGGCGTAGAGGGTGCTCTGCGACTGGATCGGAAGTTGTATCCCGTACGCCAGCCGGCCTTCCGGAAACACGCGCGCCATATCGTCGCCCCGCCCTCGTCCTCGGACTCGACCCGGCTCGGGCCGGGCGCCGGGGCCCATCGTCTTACCTGACGAACCGTCAGGCAATAGGGGGATCAGAACCCGTGCGGTCCCATGACGATGACCGGCTTCGCCGCCGGGTCGAGCGTCGCCAGCACCTTCTCCATCGCCTCCTTCGCGATCCCGACACAGCCCTGCGAGGGGCCGTCGTGGTCCACGTGGAGCCAGATGTTGCCGCCCTTGCGCGGGCCCTCCGGCTTCGTCGGGTCCAGCGGCGACACACCGCGCTTGCGGTTGAAGTCGATCGCGACGACGTAGTCGAACGAACCCTCCAGGGACTCCCCCTCGACACCGTGGCCGGAGGCGGTGAACGCCCTGCTGCGGTCGTACGGCAGTCGCGTCCCCGGCGGCTTGGGCAGCAGGCCGCCGGCGTCACTCAGCGAGAACACCCCAACGGGGGACGTGAGATCCCCGTACCTGCGCTCCGTGGACCACCCCCGGGCCCCGTTGCGTGCGGGCCAGGTCTCGGCGAGGACCCAGTCGGCGCCGGCCGCCGACCGGGTGTAGAGGGCGGCGGTGGCGTGCGAGGAGTCCTTCGCCTTGCCCGTGACCAGGATGAGCTGGAGGGAGTCCGCCGGGATCCGCGCCCGGGTCCGGTCGCTGATGCCGGGCAGTCCCTGCAGGCCGTTCCGCCTGCTCTCACGGTGGACACGGCCGTCGGAGGCGGCGGCCGCGGCGGCGGCGGGACGGTTGTCGGTGGCGCTGAGGGCACGCGCCTCGGCGTTGCCGGGCGCGTCCTGGACGGCATGGAACCAGGCCGCCGTGCAGGCCAGCAGGCCGACGGCGGCAACGGCGCCGACCCCGGCCCCGGCACGCACGGCCGCACGGGGCCGAGAAAAGCCGACTCGGGCGAACTTGCTCATTCCCCCGACCGTACACAGCGAAGGCCCCCCGAGCGGGGGACGTCAACCTCCCGGGGGGTGTCGGAGTGCCGCGGGTGACGGCGTACCGGCCCCCTACGGGCGGCGGCTGACGGGCGGAACGGCGGGGTAGCAATCCGTAGCGCCTCGCAGCCCCGAACAGCGGCCAGTCCCCGAACGGCGGCCAGTCCCCGAACGGCGGCCAGTCCCCGCAGGGCGGGCCCAGCACCCCGGCGGCCCCCCGGTCGACACCTCCTGCAGCTTTGAGGCCCCCCGGCCCAGGCGTCGACCTCGCCCGTGGAGTACCTACGCGCCCGCACCCCAGCACCGGCCGGGCCGGCGGTCCCGGGCACGGTGCCCCCGCAAGGCGGAACCGAGGGCCTGCTGCTCTGACGAAGCCGTTCCTGTCCCCTCGCCCCCTGACCGTCCTTCGGGGCTTCCCGGCTGTCTGTTGGCGTTCCGGTGCGGGTCGGCCCGTCAAGGGTGGCCGAAGGCCATCGCAACGCGACGCGACGGAGGAGCGCCCTGTACGGGCCGGCCCGCACCGGAAGGACAATGGGCGGCCGGGAAACCCCGTACACCCTCCCGACCCCGCCCGACCGTGCCCTGCCCCCTCCCCCCACCACCCCACGCCATCCACAACCCTCCACCCACCGAACCAATGGCTGACTATGACTCCTGCTAGCAGGTGACTCCTGCCCCAGGGGGACGGCGTCGTACGCTCGGGTGATGAGAACTCCCAGGTACGCAGCGCGCATTGTGGTTCTGGATCCCGGTGGGTCGGTGTTCCTGTTCCGGGAGAACAACGTCGAGGTCGGCATCCACTGGCTGCCGCCCGGAGGGGGAATCGATCCCGGGGAGACGCCCGAGGAGTGTGTGCGGCGGGAGCTGCGGGAGGAGACCGGGTGGACCGACCTCCAGCCGCATCGGCTGCTGTGCACGTGGGAGCACGATTTCACCCACCAGGGCGTGCCCGTGCGCCAGCACGAGCACATCTACGTCACCTCCGGCCCCCGTCGCGACCCCGTGCCGGAGGAGCCCGACGCCCACTGGCGGTGGTTGTCCCCCGGGGCGCTGGCCGGGCTCGGGGAGCCGTCGTGGCCGCCGCGGCTGGCGGAGTTGTTGGCCGAGGGGGGCGCCGAGCCCGTTCACCTCGGGCTCGTCGGCTGATTCCGGTCGGCGGCGCTGCCGCCAGGGCCCCGCGGGTTCGAGCGCCCTACCCCCGGGCCCCTGCCACCCCGGTGCCTGCCGCCGCCCCGGTGCCTGCCGCCACCCCGGTGCCTGCCGCCGCCCTGGCGCCCCCCGTCGCGCGGGCGTACAGGGTCGCCGCGTAGTCGCCGAGGATGGTGCTGGTCGAGACGTCGTCGGTGTCGCCGCCGGTCAGGATCCCGATGATCTTGCCGTCGCGGGCGAGCCAGGCGCTGCCGCTCGTGCCGTCCGGGAAGTCCGCGCAGTCGAAGCGCTGGCGGGTCGGGGTTTCGCGGACCGCCTTGGCCGTGCAGGTGCGCGGGACCTTGCGGTCGGCCGGGTAGCCGGTGACGGTGACCTCCTCGCCTCCGCGGCCCGACGTGTCCAGGGGTGCGGCGCCGGTGACGTCTTCGATGTTGCGGCCCGAGGCGTCGGGAGCGAGGCGGGCGAAGGCGAGGTCGTAGTCGTCGTCGGAGCCGTCGGACCAGCGGCTGTCCTCGAAGACCTCCTCGATCTTCCAGGAGCCGTACGGGGCGGCCCCGTTGGCGTACGCGGGTGCGAAGACGGCACCGCGATCGGTGGCGTTGCCGGAGAGCAGGCAGTGCCCGGCGGTGACGATGAGGTTCTTGCCGGGACTGCGAACGACGGTCGCCGTGCAGAAGTGATCACCCGGTACGCCGCCTTCGAAGAGGGCTCCGGTGAAGGCCGCCGGGGTGCCCGGCTTGGGCGTGTCCGAGGTGGTCAGTTGCGGCTGCTTGGGAGATTGCGTTCGCGAACTCGCGCTCGGCGCGGGCTGCGCCGGCGCCGCCGCCTTGACCCGGGCTTCCGGCCGGCTCCCCGGGTCCGGCACCACCTTGGTCATGGCGGCGGACGCGCCGATCGCCGCTATCGCGCACAATGCCCCGGTCACCAAGGTCCGCTTGTCCATCACTGCCGCCCCTTCAGCTTTGCTCTGGCGAAGCATGCCCTGGTGCTCCGCTCACCGCAAGGGGACGGCCGCTCACCGTCCGCTACACGGGCCGCCCACAGCCCGCCGCACGGGCCGCCGCACGGGCCCGCCCACAGCCCGCACACCACTCGCTACGCGCCCGCCCAGAGCCCCTCCGGGGTCAGCCCGAGAAGGTCGATGGCGTTGCCGCGGACGATGCGTTCGACCACGTCCGGGGCGAGGTGGCCCATCTGCGCCTCGCCGACTTCGCGGCTCTTGGGCCAGGTGGAGTCGGAGTGCGGGTAGTCGGTCTCGTACAGGACGTTGCCGGCGCCGATGGCATCGAGGTTGCGCAGGCCGAAGGCGTCGTCGAAGAAGCAGCCGTAGACGTGTTCGGCGAAGAGCTCGGAGGGCGGGCGCAGGACCTTGTCGGCGACCCCGCCCCAGCCGCGGTTCTCCTCCCACACCACGTCGGCACGTTCCAGGATGTACGGGATCCAGCCGATCTGGCCTTCGGCGTACATGATGCGGAGGTTGGGGAAGCGTTCGAACTTGCCGCTCATCAGCCAGTCGACCATCGAGAAGCAGCAGTTGGCGAAGGTGATGGTGGAGCCGACGGCGGGCGGGGCGTCGGCGGAGGTGGAGGGCATGCGGCTGGAGGAGCCGATGTGCATGGCGATGACGGTGCCGGTCTCGTGGCAGGCCCGGAGGAAGGGGTCCCAGGCGTCGGTGTGGATCGAGGGCAGCCCCAGGTGCGGGGGTATCTCGGAGAAGGCGACGGCGCGTACGCCGCGGGCGGCGTTGCGGCGGACCTCGGCGGCGGCGAGGTCGGCGTCCCAGAGCGGAATGAGGGTGAGGGGGATGAGCCGGCCGTGGGCCTCGGGGCCGCACCACTCCTCGACCATCCAGTCGTTGTAGGCGCGTACGCCGAGCAGACCGAGCTCGCGGTCCCCGGCCTCGGTGAAGGTCTGGCCGCAGAAGCGGGGGAAGGTGGGGAAGCAGAGCGCGGACTGGACGTGGTTGACGTCCATGTCGGCCAACCGGTCGGGGACCGAGTAGGAGCCGGGGCGCATCTGCTCGTAGGTGATCACTTCGAGGCGGATCTCGTCGCGGTCGTAGCCGACGGCGGTGTCGAGGCGGGTGAGGGGGCGGTGCAGGTCCTCGTACACCCACCAGTCGCCCACGGGTCCTGGGTCGCCCTCGGTGCCCATGACGGGGGCGAACTTGCCGCCCAGGAAGGTCATTTCCTTGAGTGGGGCACGGACGACCCGGGGTCCGGTGTCGCGGTAACGGGACGGGAGCCGGTCCTGCCAGACGTGAGGAGGTTCCACGGTGTGGTCGTCCACCGAGATGATCTTCGGGAGGGTCTCCATGGTCCTCACGGTAGCGTCAATCTGACGGTCCGTCAGCTAGTTGAGGAGTGATCGGTTCGACACGGGCTGACGGGTACGAGCAAGACAGGGCAGACTTGCCCTTACACCGACGGAAGGCAGGGGGGACGACAGATGGACGGCATACCGGCCATCCCGCACCAGCGGAACCACCCCGAGGCCGCCCGGCGCGCACCCGGGACCGCCCAGGCCGCCCCCGGGACCGCCCAGGCCGCCCCCGGGTCCGAGGCCGTGGCCGGGTCCGAGGCCACACCCGCGTCCACACCCACCCACACGCACACGTCCAAACCCACCCACACGTCCACACCCACACCCACACCCACCCCCACACCCACGCCCGCCGACGTCCCCTCCCCCGGCTCCCGCTTCGCCGTCCTCGGGCCGATCCGCGCCTGGCGCGGCAGCGAGGCGCTGCCCTCCGGCACCCCCCAGCAGCGCGCCCTGCTCGCCGTGCTGCTGCTCCGCGACGGCCGCACCGCCACCGCGCCCGAGCTGATCGACGCGATCTGGGGCGAGGACCCGCCGCAGCAGGCCCTCGCCACCATCCGCACGTACGCCTCCCGCCTGCGCAAGGTCCTCGACCCCGGCACGCTGGTCACCGACGCCGGCGGCTACGCCATCCGCACCCCCACCGGCACCCTCGACCTCGGCGTCGCCCGCAGCCTCGCCTCCGACGCCGAGCAGGCCCGCACCGCCGGCGACCGCGCCCTCGCCCGCACCCTCCTGGCCCGCGCCCTCGACATCTGGGACGGCGAACCCCTCGCCGGGGTCCCCGGCCCGCACGCCGAGACCGAGCGCGCCCGGCTCGTGGAGTGGCGCCTGCAACTGCTGGAGACCCGCCTCGACCTCGACCTGGAGGTCGGCCACCACGCCGAGGCCGTCTCCGAGCTCACCGCGCTGACCGCCGCCCACCCCCTGCGCGAGCGGCTGCGCGAGCTGCTGATGCTCGCCCTGTACCGCAGCGGCCGGCAGGCCGAGGCCCTCGCCGTGTACGCCGACACCCGCCGCCTCCTCGCCGACGAGCTGGGCGTCGACCCGCGGCCCGAGCTGGCCGCCCTCCAGCAGCGCATCCTGCGCGCCGACGCAGAACTCGCCTGCGCCGAGGCCCCCGCCCCGGCGGCCGCACCCGTGCACGTCCGGCCCGCGCAGCTGCCCGCCACCGTGCCCGACTTCACCGGCCGCACCACCTTCGTCAGCGA
The DNA here is from genome assembly GCF_042732005.1 of Streptomyces sp. NPDC059851. Classification (NCBI taxonomy): domain Bacteria; kingdom Bacillati; phylum Actinomycetota; class Actinomycetes; order Kitasatosporales; family Streptomycetaceae; genus Streptomyces; species Streptomyces sp. NPDC059851. The sequence goes on from NZ_JBHWJJ010000099.1 coordinate 27,710, forward strand.
GCTCGGCGCCATCCTGTCCGCCGCCGACGGCCAGGTCATGGCCGTCTCCGCGCTCGCCGGCATCGGCGGCGTCGGCAAGACCACCCTCGCCGTGCACGTCGCGCACGCCGCCCGCCCGCAGTTCCCCGACGGCCAGCTGTACGTCGACCTCCAGGGCACCGAGCCGCGCCCCGCCGAGCCCGTGGCCGTGCTCGGCTCCTTCCTGCGCGCCCTCGGCACCCCCGACACCTCCATCCCGGACACCGCCGACGAGCGGGCCGCGCTCTACCGCTCCACGCTCGACGGCCGCCGCGTCCTGGTCCTCCTCGACAACGCCCGCGACGCCGCCCAGGTCCGCCCGCTGCTGCCGGGCACCGCCGGCTGCGCCGCCCTGGTCACCAGCCGGGTCCGCATGGCGGGCCTCGCCGGGGCCCATCTCGTCGACCTCGACGTGATGAGCCCCGAGGAGGCCCTCCAGCTGTTCACCCGGATCGTCGGCGCCGAACGCGTCGGAGCGGAACGCCAGGCCGCCCTCGACGTCGTCGGCGCCTGCGGCTTCCTCCCCCTCGCCATCCGCATCGCCGCCTCCCGCCTGGCCGCCCGTCGCACCTGGACCGTCTCCGTCCTCGCCGCCAAGCTCGCCGACGAGCGCCGACGCCTCGACGAGCTCCAGGCCGGCGACCTCGCCGTCAAGGCCACCTTCGAGCTGGGCTACGGCCAGCTGGAGCCCGCCCAGCAGCGCGCGTTCCGCCTCCTCGGCCTCGCCGACGGCCCCGACGTCTCCCTCGCCGCCGCAGCCGCCGTACTGGACCGGCCCGAGCACGACACCGAAGACCTCCTGGAGGCTTTAGTCGACTGCTCCCTCCTGGAATCCGCCGCCCCCGGCCGCTACCGCTTCCACGACCTCGTACGCCTCTACGCGCGTGCGTGCGCCGAGCGCGACGAGCAGCCCGCGACCGAGCGGGACGCCGCCCTCGACCGGCTGCTCGACTTCTACCTCGCCACCGCCTCGGCCGTGTACGCCGTCGAACGGCCCGGCGACCGCCTGCCCGCCCACCTCGCGGCCACCCACCACCCCGGCCTGCGCTTCACCGAGCCCCGCGCCGCCCTGGACTGGCTGTACGCGGAGGCCGACCCGCTGCTCGCCTGCGTCCGCCAGTCCTCCGTACGCACCACCGGCCGGGCCGACGTGCTGCGCCGGGCCGTGGACCTGCTGTGGGCCGCCAAGGACCTCGCAGAGTCCGGCGCCAACTCCAAGCAGTACGAATCCGCCGCCGCAGCCCTGCGCGACGCCGCCCGGGCCGCGAAGGACCCGCACACCGAGGGCCGCGCCCGCACCGCCCTGACCAACGTGCACCTGGTCGCCGGACGGTTCGCCGAGGCCGACGAAGAGGCCCGGCAGGCCATGGTCCTGGCCCGGGAGGCCGGCGACCCGCTGCCCAGCTGCTGGGCGCCCAACGACCGCGGGATCATCGCCCTCTACCAGGCCCGCTACGCCGACGGCGAGCGCTACCTGCTGGAAGCCATCGAGAACTTCCGCGCCGACGGCAACCACATCGGCGAGGCCAGCGCCCTGTGCAACCTCTCCCGCATCCACGTCCAGCTGGGCCGGCTGACCACCGCGATAGAGCTTGCCGAGCAGGGCATCGCCATATACGACCGGATGGGCCTCACCCTGCGCCTGGCCAACGGCCGGTACGCGCTCGGCATCGCCCTCACCCAGGCCGGGCGGCTCGCCGAGGCGCAGACGCAGCTCACCGAGGCGCTGTCCCTCTTCCACGACAACCGCCAGCCCCTCTGGGAGGGCGTGACCCACTACCGGCTGGCCGAGGCCCACCTGGCCGCGCACCGGCCCACCCTGGCCGCCGCCCACGCCGAGCAGGCCATCGCCCTGCGCGGCATCGGCGGCGAGTGGCGCCGGGCCACCGTGCTGACCGTGCTGGGCAAGGCCCTGCAGCAGCTCGGGCAGCGGGACCGGGCGCGGGTGTGCTGGCGGGACGCGGAGGCCGTCTTCGAGGGGCTCGGATCACCGGAACTGGCCGAGGTGCGGGCCCTGCTGGCCTCCGAAATCGCGGCCTGATCCCGCTTCCTGCGGGAGTTGAACGCGGCATTCATCGTTCGTTTATCGCCTCCCGGCACGATGTGTACATCGACTCAACCGCGTCGGGGGACGCGGGAGTCCGCTGGAGGACCGCCCGTTCGGCGGTCCGCGGGGGAATCGCCGAACGGGCCCTAGCCATCCATCAGGAGATCCGATGACGACGAACGAGAACGTCCTGCCGAACGAGAGCGACATCATCCCGCTCGACAACCACGCGTCGGGTATCGAGATCAAGCCGGTCGACGGCCCCGCCACGGCGGACGCCGACATCACGCCGATGGACAACCACGCCTCCGGCATCGCGATCAAGCCGGTCGACGAGCCGGCTGCGGACGAGGAGATCGTGTCGCTGGACAACCACGCGTCCGGCCCGCGTCCGTAACCGAGCGGTTCCGGCCCGGCCGTCCCACGGGGGATACGGGGGATACGGGGGACGGCCGGGCTCGGGATCCACGGGGGAGGTACGGGGGAGCGCCCGGGTCACGGGGGACCACGGCGCCACCACGGGGGATCACGGGGGAAAGGCTGGTGGGCGCCGCCACGGGGGACGTGGGGGGCGCACCACCACGGGGGAAAGCAAGACCACGGGGGAGCACAACGCAGGATCGGCGGCCGCGGTGGCCCGGAGGGGGAGCAG